>JALYTD010000094.1 GCA_030854475.1 Actinomycetota bacterium | reverse complement strand
TATCTGGACGCTGTCGAGCGGGAGGGCGGGCGGCGGGGCCGACTGCTCGCGCTCGGCGCCCTGGACGGCATGCTCCCGCCGCTCTGGGAGCTGCGGCCGGGCGAGTTTCCGCTCGTCGGTCCGGTGCTCGAGCGGGCCACGGGTGTCGTCGTGCACTCGCGCGAGGCAGAGTCGCGCGTGCGGGCTTGCGGCTACTCCGGGCCGGTGCGGCACGTGCCGCTGGCCGCCGAGCTCCCGGCCGCCCCCGTCGAGCCCGTCGCGATCGCGGGATCGCCGGTGCTGCTGTCCGTCGGAGTGCTGAACCGGGCGAAGCGGGTTCCGCAGCTGCTCGAGGCCTTCGCCCGCCTGCGAAGGAGTCATCCCGACGCCGCCCTGGTGCTGGCAGGGCCGGGCGGAGAAGCGCTTCAGCTCGAGGCGCGCGCCGAGCGCGCCGGACTTCGGCTCGGCTGCGACGTCCTCACGACGGGCTACATCGACGAGTCCCGGCTCGCGGCGCTGCTGGCGGCGGCAGATCTGAGCATCAGCCTGCGCTGGCCGACGCTCGGCGAGGCCTCCGCCAGCGCGCTCAACGCCCTCGCGCACGGGCTGCCGCTCGTCGTCAGCGACGTCGGCTGGTTCGCCGAGCTGCCGAGCTCCGTGGCGGCGAAGGTGCCGGTCGACGAGCACGAGGTCGAGTACCTCGCCGCAGTGCTCGATCTGCTCGCTGCCGACGCGCGGCTCCGCGAGCGTTTGGGAGCCGCCGGCCGTGAGCACGTGCGACGCGAGCATGGCGTCGAGCGGGCAGCCGACGGGTACGTGGCCGCGCTGGAGGACGCTCTCGGCGCCGGCCCGCAGCTGAGGGCGTCCGCGTGAACGTGAAAGCCCTGACCGAACGCTTCCCGCCGCTCGTCCGGGTGAGGCGGCTCGCCGCCGCGGTTCCGGTCTGGGCGTGGCTTTTGAGCCTGGTCGCCGTCGCGGCGGTGGCGCGTGCAGCCGTCGCGAAGACGCACATGGCGCCGTGGATCTTCGACGACGAGCTGATCTACTGGAAGCTCTCGTCGAGCTTTGCCGAGTCCGGCCACTTCGCGGTGCGATCGGTCCAGGGCCTCTTCGGCTACGCGCCCGGCTACCCGCTGCTGATCTCGCCCGCGCACTTCGTCTTCGGCGACGCCGCCCACGCCTACGCGGCCGCCAAGGCGATCAACGCGCTGGTGATGTCGCTCGGCGCGATCCCGGCCTACCTGATCGCGCGGCGCCTCGTCCGTCCGTGGCCGGCTCTGCTCGCCGGCGTCTGTGCCCTCGCACTGCCCTCGCTCGAGTACACCGGCACGATCATGACCGAGAACGCGTTCTACCCGGCGTTCCTGCTCTGCGCCTGGGGATTCATGCGCATGTTCGAGCGGCCGACGGTCTCGCGGCAACTGGTCGCCCTCGGGCTGATCGCCCTGGCTACGTCGATCCGCGTCCAGGCTGTGCTGTTCGCCGCGGTGCTTGCGTGCTCGATCGTGCTGGTCGTCCTGGCGGACGCCCACCGCGCCCGAGCGCCCTGGCGGTGGCGCACTGTGCTGCGGCGCTTCGTCCCCTACCGCGTCACCCTGGTCGCGCTCGCCGCCGGCGCGATCCTCGCGGTAGTCGTCCAGGTCGCCCGCGGGCGGTCGTTCAGCGGCCTGCTCGGGGCGTATGGGGACGTGACCGGGTGGGATTACTCCGTGACGGCGATCCTGCGCTGGGCCCTCTACCACGTGGCCGAGCTCGATCTCTATTCGGGTTTTCTCCCCTTCGCGGCATTCCTCGTCGTGACGCTCGGGGCCTTCCGCAAAGAGGAGACCTCACGCGAGCTGACCGCGTTCGCCGCCATGTCGCTCGGTTTCTTCGTGTGGTTGATCCTGCCGGCGGCCGCGTTGTCCTCCCACTTGGCGCTCGGAAACGGCGGCGTCGGCCGCATCGAGGAGCGAAACGTCTTCTATCTCGTCGCGCTGTTCGCCATCGCAACAGTCGTGTGGGCCGAGCGGGGGCTCCCGCGCGGGCGGCTGGGCGCGGCGGCCGCGGTGCTCGCCGCGGCTCTCCCCGGCGTGCTGCCGCTGCGGGACCTCGTCAACCTCAGTGCCCTCTCCGACACGCTCGCGTTCATCCCGCTCGCACGCCTGCTGATCGATGGGTCGCTCGATCCCGCGCACCTGTCGCTGGCGGTCGTACTGGCCGCGCTCGTCGGCACAGCCGCGTTCCTATTCCTGCCACGGCGTGCGGCCCTCGCTGCCCCCCTCGCGATGCTCGCCTTCTTCATCTGGTGGCAGGTGCCTCTGGAACGCCAGATGAAGGGCACCTCCAACGGCGTGCTCACGGCATCGATCAACACGCGCCGGGAGTGGATCGACGAACGCGCCGGCGGTGGCGCACAGGTGGCCGCGCTGTGGACCGGCAACGTGTCTCCGACCGTGATCACGGTGAACGAGTTCTTCAACCGCAGCGTCCGGCGCGTGTATTCGGTTGAGGCTCCGCCGCTGCCCGCACAGCTGCCGGAGATTCCGGCGACCGTGGACGAGGGCACGGGCCTCCTGGTGAGCGGGGGCGCTCGGGTCCAGAGCGACTGGGTGCTCGCAGACCGGACGCTCGAGATCCGGGGACGCGCCGCAGCCAGGGACGAGGGCATCGGCACGACGCTCTACCGAACGGCCGGGGAGGTGGGCTTGCGCGCGCGGACGACCGGCCTGTACGGAGACGCCTGGTCGGCCGGATCCGTCACGCATCGGCGGTGGGGATGCGACGGCGGCGCGCTGGTCGTCACGCTCCGCAACTACCCCGGCCTCGTCGACGGACGCCAGACAGTGGTGGCCCGGAGCGCGGCCGGCACCGTGAGAACCTCGTTCGGCCGCCGAGCGGGGCTGCGGCAGCTCGTCGTCTCCTTGCCGCCCGGCGCGTGCAGCGCGGTGTTCACGGTCAAGCCGACCGCCGTGCCCGCAACCGTGCTCGGAACGCCCGATACCCGTGAGCTCGGCGTCCATTTCGACAGCATCAGTTACAGGCCGGCTCGATGACCGTATCTACAATCGCTGCCGTGTTTCGCAGTCGGAAGCGGCGGGCGACCGCGCCTGACGACTTCAACGTCTTCCTGCACGAGACCGTCCGCACCCCGCACCTCGGGCGTCTGCCCGCCGGCGCCCGCACGATCCTGCACGGCGGCAGCGCAAGCCTGTCGTACTTCGAGTGGTTCTCGGCCAACTATCCGACCGAGGCCACGCGGCACATCGGGGTGGACGCGTACGCCGGGGAGCCGGAAGGCCTGCCCGACAACTTCGAGTGGGTGGCGAGCTCGCTCGGTGAGATCTCGCCGGTGGAGGACGGCTCCGTCGACCTCGTCTACGGCGGTCAGGTGATCGAGCACCTCTGGCCCGATGAGACGGCCGGCTTCCTGTGCGAGGCGCACCGCGTGTTGCGGCCCGGTGGTGCGCTCGCGCTGGACAGCCCCAACCGCGAGGTGACGATGGCGCAGGACTGGAACCACCCGGAGCACACGCTCGAGTTCTCGGTGGCGGAGATCCTCGAGCTGCTCGAGCTCGCTGGGTTCGACGGCGCCACCGCCCGCGGCCTGTGGCTCTGCCGCGACCCGGACACCGGTCGTGACCTGCCGATTTTCGCCAGGGACGAGGGCGGCGCCTGGCCCTGGCCCAAGCGCGTCGAGCTCGGTGAGGCACACCCGGCGGACTCGTTCCTCTGGTGGGTCGATGCGACACGCGGGAACCGGGAGCCGGACCGGGAGGCGATCCTCCCGCGGCTCGGCGAGCTGTACCCCGCGTACCGCCGCCACCGGCTGGGCCGCTTCCAGCACGAGACGGGGTCGGTGCGGGAGGAGGACGGCCGCCGCGTCGTGAGGGCCGGGAAGGGTGCGCAGGGCCACTTGCTCTTCGGCCCCTTCGTGCCGATGCCGCCGGGGCTCTGGGAGGCGCGGTTCAGCCTGCGCGCCGGGCCTGCCGGCCGGTTCGACAGCGTCGACCCGGACGAGATCCTGGGCTGGATCGACGTCGCGAAGGCGATCAACGTGACCAGCGGGCTCGACGCGGAGGCGGTCGTCGTGCGCGAGCTGACAGCCGCGGACGTGCCGCCCGACGGCGAGTGGGTCGAGCTCGCGCTGCCGTTCGAGCTCGACGAGACGGCGTTCGCCGTGCAGTTTCGCGCGCGCACAGCGGGGCGGACGCGCCTGTCCGCGGACCTCGACGTGGACGTGAGGGAGGCGAGCGCGGTGGAGAGCCCGCAGCTCGTCGAGTCGTGAGCAGGCTCCGCGCCTTCGTCAAGCGCATCGTCCACTTCTTGCTGTGGCCGTTGCGGCGTTTCTTCGATCCGCGCTTCCACGGTGTCTCCGAGGCGATGAACCAGGTGATCGTCGCGAACTCCGAGTCGACGGCGCTGCTGGGCCGGTCGCTGGCGGAGATCGAGGCGCTGAGCGAAGAGACGAACCGGCTCGCGCACGAGATCCGTGCGCTCGCAGAGCGGGCCAGCGGCCAGTACTTCGAGCGCCTCTCCAGCGGTTCGCCGAGCGATCTCGACGCCAGTGTCGCCCGGCTCCTGAACTACGCGGAGAGCCACCGCGGTTTTGCCGCCCAGCGCCGCCTCTGGTTCAACCCGCCGCTGTCGCTTGCCTACGAGTCGCAGGGGGTCAAGCTCGTGGACGTGAACGAGCGCTCGGCGGAGATCCCCCACGCCTACCGGGCGCTGGCGCGGCTGGAGCCCGGAGCAAGCGTGCTCGACGTGGGGGCAGCCGAGAGCCTCGTGGCCCTTTCGCTGGCGTCGCTCGGTTACCAGGTGACGGCGCTCGACATCCGGCCGTATCCGCTCGAGCACCCCCGGCTGAGCAGCGTCGTCGCCCCGATCGAAGAGTGGCAGCACGACAAGCTCTTCGACGCCGTGCTCTGCCTGTCGACGATCGAGCACGTCGGCCTGGCCGCCTACGGCGCCGATCCCAAGGAGGGCGCGGACCTGGCGGCAATGCGCCGAATGCTGGAGCTGACCAGGCCCGGAGGCCTGCTCGTGCTGACGACGCGGTTCGGGCCGGCGCAGGAGGACGGCTTCCAGCGTGCGTACGACCGCGCCGGCCTCGACAAGCTGCTCGAGGGATGGTCCGTCGACGATCTGCGCGTGATCCGCAGGGAAGACGCCACGACCTGGGTGCCCGCGGACGACGGCACCCCGCCGAGTGACGGCGCCGAAGCGGTGGCGCTCGTCACGGCGACCCGGCCGGGCTAGCCGTGTCTGTTCTCCTCGACGTCCAGGGCATCCAGAGCCCGGCGCACGGCGAGCGCGGCATCGCCCGCTACGTGCTGGAGCTCGCGCTCGGCCTCGAGCGGCGCCATCCGCACCTGGTCTCGCGCTACCTGCTCGATGCCGGGCTGCCGGTCCCGCGGACGCTCGAGCCGCTGATGGCCGACGGCAAGCTCGACCTGAGCACTCGCATTGACCACTTTGATGCGAGCGTCTACCACGTCGGCTCTCCCTTCGAGTACGTCCAGGTCGACCGGATCTGGCCGCCGAGAGCGCGGCGGCTGCGGCTGGTCGTGACCCTCTACGACCTGATTCCCAAGCGCTTTCCCGAGATCTACCTGCGCGATCCGGCTGTCCGTGCCTGGTACCTGTCCCGGCTGGAGCTGCTGCGCCAGGCCGATCGCGTGCTCGCGATCTCCGAGACGACGGCGCGGGACGCGGTCGAGCAGCTCGGGATCCACCCGGAGCGTGTGGTCGTCGTGGGCACAGGGGTGTCGGAGCGCTTCCGGCCGCCGGAGAGCCGCGAGGCGGCGTGGTCCGCCCTGGCGGGAACCCATGGGTGGCTCGAGCCCGGCTACGTCCTCTTCACGGGCGGAATCGAGCCGCGCAAGAACATCGACCGGCTGCTCGAGGCCTACGCGGGGTTGCCGGACGAGCTGCGGCGGCGGCACCAGCTCGTAATCGTCTGCCGCGTGCTCGACGACGAGCGCGCCCGGCTCGACCGCCGGCTGCGGCGGCTCGGCGTGCGAGGACGCGTGCGGTTTCCGGGCTTCGTCCCGGACGAGGAACTCGTTCGCTTTTACCAGGCGGCGGAGCTGTTCGTCTTCCCGGCGCTCTACGAGGGGTTCGGCCTGCCGATCGCCGAGGCGATGGCCTGTGGCGCGCCGGTGATCGGCTCGGGCACCTCCGCAATGGCCGAGCTCTTGCAGGACGAGGAAGCCAGCTTCGAGCCCACAGACACGGGCTCGATCAGGGCCGCGCTGGAGCGCGCGCTTACCGATGAGCCTCTCCGCGCCCGCCTGCGCACCCGGAAGCTGGACGAGCGGCACACCTGGGACGCAGTCGCCGACCGCACCGCCGAGGTGTACGAGGAGTTGCTGCGCAAGCCGCGCCGTTCCACCCCGCGTCGCACTCGGATCGCGTTCGTATCGCCCCTCCCGCCTCAGCGCTCGGGCATCGCCGACTACAGCTACCGGCTGCTCGACGAGTTGCGGAAGCTCTGCCTCGTGGACGCGTTCGCCGACGTTGAGCCCTCGGTCGCGCGCGTGCCGCCCGGCGTCGGCATCTCGCACACGCGCGCGTTTCACGCCTCAGAGCGGCTCCGCGGCGGCTACGACGCCGTCGTCTACGCGCTCGGCAACAGCGAGTTCCACGCCGCGGAGCTCGCGCTCCTCCGCGAGCGCCCCGGCGTCGTGCTGGCGCACGACATCCGGCTGACGGGCCTCTACTCGTGGACGGCGGCGAACAGGCCGGAGATCGAGCCCCGCGGGTTCCATGCGGCGCTCCAGTCGATGTACGGCGCCCGCGTCCCTGCCTGGGTGGGCAGCCCGGGCGCGGTCCACTACGACGACGCCGATCGCTACGGAATCCTGATGGCGCGCGAGGCGATCGGGCTCTCGGAGCGGTTCCTCGTCAATTCCGACTTTGCAGCCCAACTCGCCCGAATCGACGCGCCGGACGGGCACGAGGACAAGGTCGAGGTGCTCGGCTTCGGCTATCCGGGCCCGGGCGAGTTCCCGGTCCCGCAGCCCGGCGGCGCGCCGGTCGTGGGGACGTTTGGCCTCGTCGCTCCGGTCAAGCAGACCGAGAAGGTGATCGAGGCGTTCGCGCTGCTGGCGGAGCACCATCACACGGTGACCCTGGCCGTCGTGGGACCGCCTGCCGCTCCAGGCGAGCTCGAGCGCTACCGGGAGCAGGCGAAGCGGCTGGGCGTCGCGGATCGCGTGCGGGTGACGGGTGAGCTCGACGACAGGGAGTTCCGTGCGGCAGTGGCCGGGGCGACCGTCGCCGTGCAGCTGCGCGGGAGCTCGAACGGGGAGAGCCCCGCTTCGGTCGCGGACTGTCTCGCCGCCGGTGTGCCGACCGTCGTTACCTCGCTGGGCGCCGCGCGGGAGCTTCCGGACGAATGCGTCGTCAAGGTCGAAGCGGACGTGAGCGCGGCCGACCTCGCGCGCGAGCTAGCCGCGCTCCTCGGCGACGAGACCCGCAGAGCCGCGATGGCGCGCGCGGGGCGCGCGTTCGCGGCGGAGCATTCGTTCGAGCGCGTGGCGAGGGACCTGCACGACCTCCTGCTGGGAGTGCGCTCTCGGGGATCCGTGGCGGCTTCCGGCTACTACTAGTAGTCGGCCTAAATCTTTGGCTCTACGGATCGGCAGTCGGGGCACTCGTTTTAGCGGTGCTCCTTTACGAACACGGCTGCTGATCGCGCCTCCACCCAATGCCGACCGGTCCGGTCGCTAACGTTGACTGTCCGATGAGTGACGCCATGAACCCGGAAGAGATGGCCTCGCCCGAAACGAACGGGAACGGAGAAACATCGCTCGACGTGCAGGCGGTGGCAGCGGCAGAACCTCCGCAGCCCGTTCGTTCGAGCCGGAGAAGCGGAAACGAGCAACGGTCTCGCGCGGCGAAGCGGCGCTCGACGGCAAAATCCCTGCGCAAGTAGCTCAGCAGGCGAAGTTTCCGCGCCACGCAGTTGGCCGCGCGCTGCGGATTCCGAAGGCGATCTACGAGCAGAACGCGGGCAATCGGTGTACGCCGAAAGAGGCAGCGGCATTCGTTGGTGCGGGCGGCGTGTCGGGCGCGTTTACCGTGGAGCTGTCATCCGCAAAGAAGTACGGCTTCCTCTCAAGCGACGCGGGAAAGCTTGTTCTCCAGGGCCGCGCACGAAAAGCAATCGCGCCGCAATCAGAGACAGATCGCGTAACCGCGCTCCGGGACGCAGTGTTGGCGGCGCCCGACCTCTCCGCCGTCTACAACTTTTACCGCGGCGAGAGTCTGCCGGACGAGCAGTTCTTCATTAACGCCCTTACGCCGCGAGCGCAAACCTGGGGTCAGGTCTTGCAGTGCCGCATCACGCTGCCGCTTCTTCTCGAGCCAATCGTCGACTGACAGTGGAGTAGTG
This sequence comes from Actinomycetota bacterium, assembly GCA_030854475.1. Classification (GTDB taxonomy): domain Bacteria; phylum Actinomycetota; class Thermoleophilia; order Gaiellales; family Gaiellaceae; genus JALYTD01. The sequence continues at coordinate 19,712 of JALYTD010000094.1, read as the reverse complement.
GCAGCCGAGGTGCTCGGCGATCTCGCGCAGGGTGTAGCCATGGCGCCGATAGGCCGCAGCCACCGGAGCCCGTGCCTCGTGCGCGAATATCTCCGCGAGCGGACGCCGCTCCGGCTCGATTTGCGCTCGCGGAACCTCCGGCAGCGGAGGATCCACCCCAAAGCGCTTGCGTAGAAACTCGAACCCGCCCAAGCGCTCGCCGCGCACTCGTTCCTCGAGCGCTTCGCCTAGGCCCTCGGCGACGAACTCGCGATAAGCGGACTGGGCGGCAGCTCGAGTGGGCGCTAACTCGCTCAGGATCACCTCCGTGGTCAGAAACCGCGGTGCCGGCTCGAGCCCCGCGGTGGCCCGGTAGCTCGACCAACGCCAGTCCTCGGCGCGCTCGCAGAGCCCGGCCCGCACCGGGTTCAGAACGACGTAACGGCAGACGGAGAGCAGGTGCTCGCCACCCTCGACTAGCACCGAGCGGTAGCGCGCCTCGAAGACGTGACCGCTCCGTTTGTAGCGGCGGTTGAAGCGGCTCGCGTAAAGCCCGTTCAGCTGGCGCATGCCAAAAGGCAGGTTCGGCTGTGGCGTCTCCACGACCAGGTGGTAGTGGTTATCCATCAAGCAGTAGCTGTGGCACAGCCACCCGTAGCGGTCGACCGGGTGCTCGAGGCGCTCGAGAAAGAGCATGCGATCAAGGTCGTCACGGTAGATCCGCCCGCGTGCGTTTCCGCGCGCGATCACGTGATAGAAGCCGCCGGGGACACACAGACGCAGCGGTCGAGCCACGGTCCGACCCTAGCCCTGCTCGGCTTTGCTCTCAAAGAGCGATCAGGGTGTTGTCACACTCCCGGCACAACGACTTTGCTGTTGGGAGATGTGGCAATGCAAGACCTGACCCCAGGTTTAGCGGTCCGTAGCAGGCCCGCACGGACAACCTGAAGTGCTGCCAGGAACCGATCACAGTGCCGGCTCGGGATCCGCCTAGTTGACCGAACGCGCACCGGCAAACCCGGTACGGCCTCCAGGCGGCAGCCTCTACTCGCGCTCGAGCTTCAAGGCGTCCTCGAGCCGCTGCACCCGTTCTTCCTGGGTGAAGCGGGCGTCCGCGAAATCACGTGACAGGCGCTCAACCTGCTCCAGGATCTGAGCCAGCCGGTCGTTCGTCAGGGAGACCGATTCCTCGGCCTCGCGCAGGGCATCGAGCACCGCGGACTCGAACGTCCGCTGCTGGAACGTGTACGGCCTCAGCACGCGGAACAGCGTCCGCCGGGCCAGACGGCCGAGCGGCCCGAGCCGCGAGGGTGCTTCGATCCCGCCGTTTGCCCCCTGCGTCACGAAATCGAACGCGCGGTCGAGCCCTCGGGTCCGCCCATTCGTTTCCTGCGGCTCGTTTCGCATCTTGCGGATCTCGTTCAGCCGCTCGGTCAGAAAGGCGGCCGTTCGTTCCGTCGAGTGATTATCCCGGATCGTCTGTCGGGCTAGCTCGCCCCGGGCCCCGGCCTCCTCCTGATGCTCGTGCACATGCCGCATCAGGCGCGCCGCTTCGTCGAGGTCGGGCTCGGCCCACTCCGATCCGGCCGGGTATGGATCGCAGCCGGACGGCACGCGTCCGAGCTCGTACGGGACGAGGTAGCTGTTGGCCTCGTCCATGAACGTCAGGTTCCCCGAGTACGCGGTTGCGATCACAGGCTTCCCGTACGCCATCGCCTCGGCCATCGTAAGCCCGAATCCCTCGCTCCGGTGCAGCGACACGTAGCAGTCGCACGCCCCCATGAGCGCGTTCTTCTCCTGGGCAGAGAAGTGGCCCTCGACGAGGCGGATGTCGGACCGCTCATCCGCAGCCGCTCGGAGGCGCTCGAGCTCCGCGAGCGCGCGCTCACCGTTGATGTTCTTGATCACCAGCGTCGGGCCCTCGCCCGGGCGGAAGGCCCGCTTGAATGCGTCGACGACGCCGATCGGATTCTTGCGCTCGAAGATGCTGAGGAAGTCGAACGAGAAGAGGAAGACGAAGCCTTCCGGCAGCCCGAGCTCGGCGCGGCTTCGCTGCGGCGGCGGTTCGACCTCGACGGGAACCGGAATCGTCAGCACAGGCTTCGACGTCGCGGCCGCGACGGATCGCCTGGAGTGTTCGCTGCCCACCCACACCTCGTGCACGACGTCGAACGCCGAGTCGAACCGGCTCGGAAACTCGGCGATCTCCCACCACCAGAGGCCGATCGAATACCTCTGGGCGAAGAACTCGCTGCCCGCTTCGTAGGCGAACTCCTCGATCTGGTCCGCGTTGACACAGATCACGTTCGTGTCGTAGGTCGGCGGCTCCGCGCGCTCTGCGGCGTCGTGCTCCTGCCGGGCCGGGCTCGCGGCGTACGTGACCGTCGCAAACGGGATCCCGGTGCGGTCGAGCGCTCCGAGCAGTTGACGCGCTGCCTCCCCGACGCCTGTTTCGGCTCGCAGGTAGCCGACCAGGCTGACGCCTTCCCGCAGCGGTTCGGGCTCCCGCGCGCCGTCAGGATCGCCAGAGTCGTGGGGTACGAGCTCGTGTGGGATCGGCTCTTCGGCCCGCGCGCTCTTCGCCACCCAGTCGAGGAAAGGTTGAGCGTCCGCCCACCGGACATCCGGGAACCTGGCACGGAGGTCGTCCCGCGACTGCCACAACGCGTGCAGATAGCGCGAGATCTTCGCCGACGAGCCCCCCTCGACCGGCTCGTTGAGCCAGTCAACGAATGCACTCGCCCGGCCGTCGTCGAAGGGGTTCGGCGGCTCGGGCGCGCCGTCTCGCTCGGCCGCGAGCAACGCCGAGCGGTACAGCCGCCGCGTACGCCGGTCGAGTGGCATGCCGCCCGTAAGCGCTCCCCAGCCGTACGGTGTTCGGGAGGTCTTCGAATGTCCTGCCGCGAGCGCCTTGGCGGCGTACTCGTGACAGAGCCGGCGCAGGTCGGCGTGCTCGCTGAGCAGAACGGCGGGCCGCCCTCCCTGATGCTCGCTGAACAGATGCGGCCGCTGAGGATCGAAGCCGGTGAAGTGGAAGAAGCGAAGCGGCCGGCCGTCGACCTCGTAGCGGGCTCCCGTCCACCTGAGCTCGACCCGTGGCACGTTCCACCACGCGAGGTTGAAGGCCGCGTCGCGTAGCACGGTGTGGTCGAACAATCCGGGCACGAAGTCGATCCAACGCTGGTCGGTGTGGAGGCCGCGGTCGGGTGCGACGATGCACTCACGGCTCAGGCGCTGCGACCACCAATCGAGGAAGTCGCTGCTTCCGCGTCCGACCGCGATGAAGCCGAGGTTGTAGACACCCCCCATGCGGGCCGCGTACTCGCCTAGGTCGTCCGGGTCGAACGAGCTGGGCTCCGTGATGTGAGGCGTCAGTACGATCGAATGCTGCTCGGCCAGAGGCGCGAGCTCGGGGAGCGGCGTGAAGATCTCGACGTCGGGGTCGAAATACGCCACGGGGTCGCCGTTCGAGCGCTCCAGCAGGTGCCGCAGGAACCAGGGCTTGACCGCAGTCGCCAGCTCGGTCAGGTCGTAGATCGCGGCCATGCGGTGAGCCTCGCGCTCGTCGAGGCCGATGTCCGCCAGGCGCAACACCTCGAAGGCTTCCGTCGTCTGGATCGCCGGCTGCGGGGGCGAGTCGACGATCAGCACGAAGAACGTGGTGTCCGGGTGATGCTCCAGGTAGGACGCCGCGAGCACGCGCGCCTGGGCCAGGTAATTCTGCGCGATGATCGTGCCGGCGTTCACAGCGCTTTCAGACGTTCCGGGTGCTTGCGCACGAATCGCGCGATCGAGCGCCAGTGCCAGAGCGTTCGCCTGTCGATGAAGCGCTTGTCGCTGACCGCTGCGTGGCGGTGGACGACGACGGCCTGCGGCACGTACCAGCGCTCCCACCCCGCCTGGCGCGCCCGGTAGCAGAGGTCGATGTCCTCGCCGTAGAGATGGAAGCCCTCGTCGAAGCCGCCGAGCTCCTCCATCGCCTCGCGCCGCAGGAGCAGAAATGCGCCGAGCAGCCAGTCCGACTCGACCGGCTCCTCCGGCCGCTCGTCCAGCAGGTAGTGCGACTGCCACTCCTGCGGCTTGAGGACGGCGCGCAACGGCGTGCGCCGGACCAGCGTCCCCGACACCGTCGGAAACCTGCGTCGCGACGGCTGCCAGTCGCCGTTGGGATAGCGCAGCTGGGGCGCCGCGATCCCGCAGCGGGGATGCGCATCGGCGAATTCGCGCAGGGTGGCAACCGCGTCGAGCTGCGCCTCCGTGTCGGGGTTTGCGGCGACGATATAGCTGGCGGACGTCGCCGCGAGACCGCGGTTCACGTTGGCGCCGAAGCCGAGCCGAGCCTCGTTCTCGACCACGCGGACCTGCGCCGGAAGCTCGGGCCTGGCCCCAGGGTTGGCGACGACCATCAGCTCGTCCACCTGCGGCGCCAGCGACTCGAGCGCGGGCCGCGGGTCGGGGTCGTACCCCGGCGTGAAGACGACGACGGCGGCGACGCTCAGACGAGCTCCCGGTAGACCTCGATCGTCCGCCGCGCTGTCTCGGTCCAGGTGTACAGGCGAGCCCGCTCCAGTCCGGCGGCGACGAGGCGCTGCCGGTCGGCGATCGCGCGCTCCATCCCGCCCGCGAGGGCGGCGGGATCGGGCTCGTGGACAAGGATCGCCGCGTTGCCGGCCACCTCGGGCAGCGCACCGGCCGTGCTTGCGACCACCGGTGTCCCCGAGGCCATCGCCTCGAGCATGGGAAGGCCGAAGCCTTCGTAGCGCGACGGGAAGACGAGGCAGGCAGCACCGCGATACAGCTCGGCGAGCTCGTCCTGGGGAACGTACCCGCGGAACGAGACCCGGCCGTCGAGCCCGCTGCGCTCGACCGCGCGGCGGGTCTCCTCGGCGCCGCCCTTGTCCGGCCCGACGAAGACGAGCTTCAGCTCGTCGTCCTCCAGCAGCGCCAGCGCCTCGACGGCGACGACCGGATCCTTGCGTGCCTGGAGTGCGCCGACGAAGAGCGCGTAGGGCGTGCCGTTCGGCCGCGGTCCGTCGGGCGTGAAGGCGGGATCGACCCCGTTGGGCGTGACGACGATTTTCTCCTCCGGCACGGCGTACCGCTCGATGAGGTCCTGTTTCGTCCGCTCGGAGACGGCGAGGACGCGCGCAGCCTTGCGTACGGAGCGCGGCACCATCGTCCGGAAGACGACCCGGTCGCGACGCCCCATCAGCTTGGGGTCGCGCTCGAACGAGAGGTCGTGCACCGTGACCACGGCCGGGCTGGGGCTCGCGAGCGGAAGGGCATGCTGGAAGTGAACGAGTGCGGGCCGGAGGCGCCGCAGCAGCAGCGGCATCCGCACAGCCATGCGCGCGATCTGGCTGCGCGCCGGTAGCTCGATCGCCTCGATCCCGTCCGGAACGAGGTCCGGCCGGCGCGTGACCGCCGCGAGCCGGAGGCCGGACGCAAGCGGGGCCAGCTCGCGCAACAGCGCGGCGACATAGGTCTCGTCCCCCGTGCGGCGGCGCCCGAGGACGTCGGCGTCGATCACGGCGAGCGGTTCGCTCATGCGCCCGCAGCCTCGCGATAGACCTCCACCGTCAGCTGCGCGGTTCGCTCCCAGTCGAACGCTGCCGCGCGCTCGTGCCCGCGGGTGACGAGCTCCTCGCGCCGCTCGATCGCCTCGCGCAGCCCGGCCGCGAGCGCGTCGGGGTCGAGCGCGTCGACCAGAACCGCCGCACCGTCGGCGACCTCGGAAACCGCCGCTGTCTGGCCGGCCACGACCGAGGTGCCGCAGGCCATCGCCTCCAACACCGGGAGGCCGAAGCCCTCGTACACGGACGGGTAGGCGAAGCAGCGGGCCCCCCGGTACAGGCGCGCCAGCTCCTCGTCGCTGACGCGGCCGACCCAGCGCACCCGCCGGCCGTTGAGCTCCACGTCGCCCCACCCGCGCGCTCCCGCGACGACGAGCTCGCAGCCGTCGAGACCCGCCCGCTCGAACGCGTCGATCAGGCGGGGGAGGTTCTTCCGCGGCTCGAGCGTCGAGACGGTCAGGACGTAGTTGCCGGGCGCCTGCTCGCCGCTAGCGGTAAACGGTGCGGCGACGGCGTTCGGGACGACCCGGATCTTCTCGGGGGGGACGTCGAGCAGCTCGACGAGCTCGCGCTTGGTGAACTCGGAGACGGCGATGATGCGCGCGGCGGCGCGCGCGACCCGTGGGAGCACGAGGCGGCTGTACGTCTGCGTCCAGCGGTTGAAGGCGCCCGGGTGGCGCAGCACGGCGAGATCGTGGAACGTGACGACGAGGGGGACCCGGGAGCGGGTGGGAGCGCGGTGTGTCGGGCAGTGCAGGACGTCGAGCTGGTCCCGTGCGGCTCTGCGCGGGAGCGCCCCGAGGTACCAGCCCACGTCTCGAAGCGGAACGGTCGCCCGTCCCGGCCCCCCGAACGAGTAGCGTTTCAACTCAACCGCAGGCTCGTGCCCGAGGGCCTCGAGCAGCCCCTCGATGTGTCTCGCAGTGCCGGCCCGCGTGAGCGCGAGCGGCGAAACGTCGAAGCCGACGCGCAAACGTGACATGAGACACGTCAGTTTGTCAGAGCACGCTCTCGTAGCCATCGAGCAGAGCCCGCCCGGACGCGCTCCAGGTGAACTGCCGCGCATGCTCGATTCCACGCTCGATTCGCTCCCGGGGCGTGTCGAACGCGAGGTCAAGCGCCTCGGAGATCGCCTCTGGCTCGTCCGGATCCGCCCGCCACGCCGCGTTACCGCTTGCCTCGTCCAGCGAGGGGTGAGAGGAAGCGACCGTGGGCGTGCCCGAGGCGAGCGCCTCCGCGACGGGCATCCCGAAACCCTCGAATCGGGACGGATACGCGAACACGCTCGCTCCGCGGTAGAGCTCGGCCAGCCGCTCGTCCGGCACGTAGCCGAGCAGTTGGACGCCCTCCCGCTGCAGCGGCGGCAGGCGCCCCCAGCCGGAGGCGCCGGCCACGACGAGCTCGAGCTCCGGGCGCTTGGCCCGCAGGAGCGCGAATGACTCGACGAGCCCGGCGAGGTTCTTGCGCGGCTCGTGCGTGGCGACGGCGAGCACGTACGGCGCGCCGAGGTCCGCGCGGGGCCCCAGGGCCGAGAACACGGGGTCGAGCCCGGGATACGCCACCCGGACCCGCTCCTCGGGGACGCTCAGCAGCTCGACCACCTCCTGGGCGGTGAAGCGAGAGTTCGCGACCAGCAGGTCGCACGTTCGCGCGGCATTGCGGTACTTCGGCGCGTGCATGGCGAGCGTGCGGCGTTGCACCCATTCCGGATAACGCAGCGGAACGAGATCGTGGATCGTCGTCACGCGCATGCCGCCGCGCTGGGCCGGGTACATCCAGTCCGAGAAGTGCCAGACGTCGAGCGGCCCGAGCAGCCACTCGACCGGGGGCCTGCCCGCACGGCTCCACCACGTGCGCCAGGTGTGCGCGCGCGGCAGCAACAGGACACGCAGCTCCACGGGGAAGTCGCCCAGCGCCTCCCGGATCAAGCGCCGTCCCCGCGGCCCGGTGGGCGCGAACGCGACGAGCTCGTGCTCGGGCACCGCCACCTCGGCGAGGCCCGCAACCATCCCGCGCACGTAGTTTCCGATCCCTGTGCGCGGTCGCGAAAGCGGGCTGACGTCGAGGACGATGCGCACGGGGCGGTGAGTATCCTGCCTAGGTGAGCGTCAGCGCCCAGACGAGGCCGCGGCTCGCGCTGCCGACATTCGGCTGGCTGACCGGGTACTGGGAGCTTCTGCGGACGCTGCTGCGGCGGGAGCTACGAGCGCGCTACAAGGGCTCCGTCCTCGGGATCTTCTGGACGCTGATCTACCCCCTGTCGATGATGGGCATCTACACGCTCGTCTTCTCGGTCCTGTGGAAGGCGGCGACCGACATCCCGCACTACCCGTTGTTCGTCCTGTGCGGCCTGGCCGTGTGGACGTTCTTCCAGGCCTCGGTGCAGTACGGCGCCCTCTCGGTGGTCGAGAACGGCCAGTTGATCAAGCGCGTCTGGTTCCCCCGCGAGCTCGTGACCGTTGCCGCGGTGCTCGCCCAGGTCGTGACGGCGCTCGTGATGTTCGCGGTGCTGATCCCGATCGCGCTGATCGTCGAGCCCGCTACTGCCCGAACGGTCGTGCTTGCCCTACCGATCTTCGCCGCGCTCGTCTGCCTCGCGCTGGGCTTCAGCTGGCTGCTCGGGACGGCGAATGTGTTCTTCCGCGACGTCGGCCACCTGCTCGCCGTCGTCTTCCTGCCCTGGTTCTTCCTCACGCCCGTGCTGTACGCACTCGAGCGACTGCCCGCGACGGCAGAGCATCCCTGGGTGGTCAAGGTGATGCGGTACGGCAATCCCGTGACCCCGTACGTCGAGTCGATCCGTGCCGTTGTGCTCCAAAACACGATCCCCGGGGCAACGATGCTCGCGTACGTGTTCCTCGTCGGCCCGGTGACCGCATTACTCGGCCTCTGGGTCGTGCAGCGGTACGAGGACCGGTTTGCCGTCGAGCTGTAGGCGAGAAGGCTGATGCGAGCGACAGTGCAACCCGGCCAGATCCGCGCCCGCGGCCTGGGACGCCGGTTCGAGATCCGCCTCGTGCGAGGCCGGTCGCTGAAGGCGATGCTGCTCGGACGCGAGCCGCCGGGGCGGCGCGAGCTCTGGGCCCTGCGCGACGTCGACCTCGACGTCACCCCCGGCGAGGCGTTCGGGATCATCGGGCTGAACGGCTCCGGGAAGTCGACGCTCCTGAAGCTGATCGCAGGCATCTTCGCGCCGACGACCGGATCGCTCGAGGTCGGCGGGCGGGTCGGGTCTCTGATCGAGGTCGGCGCGGGCTTCCATCCCGAGTTCACCGGGCGCGAGAACGTGTACCTGAACGCCGCGATCTACGGCATCCCGCGGCGCTACGTCGACGAGCACCTGGACGAGATCATCGCGTTCGCCGAGCTGGAGTCGTTTGCGGACATGCCGGTGAAGACGTACTCGTCGGGGATGTACATGCGGCTTGGTTTCTCGGTCGCGATGCACATCAACCCGGACATCCTGTTGCTCGACGAAGTGCTGGCGGTCGGCGACGAAGCGTTTCAGCAGAAGTGCTACGGCAAGATCTGGGACTTCAAGCGGGCCGGCGGCTCGATCGTGTTCGTCTCGCATGACGCCGGCGCCGTCGAGCGCATCTGCGACCAGGCGATGCTGCTGGAGAAGGGGCGCGCGGTCGAGCGCGGCACCGCGGAGGAGGTCCTGCGTGCGTACCACCGGCGTCTGGCCCTCGATTCCGAGCCGGCCACCGACGGCCATGGCCCGGTCGACCCCGCCGGGCCCTGCCACGTGCACGAGGTGCGCGCGATCGGCGGCGACGGCGAGGCGCGCGACCGTTTCACCGAAGGCGAGCCCGTCACGCTCGAGCTCTGGCTCTACTCGGACTCGGGCGTCGAGGGCGCCCAGGTGCGCGTCGTCGTCCGCGAGGCGAGCGGATATCTGATCGGCGCGCAGACCGCTCCCGCCGTCAACCTGCGGCCCGAGCGGCTGGAGCGGTTGCGCCTGAACTTCCCCGGCCTGCCGATGCGAGAGGGCCGGTTCTTCATCGACGTTGCCGTGACGAGCCACGATGGAGACGAGCAGCTCGCGCTTGCCGAGCGCGCGCTCGAGCTGTCGGTATTCAGCGCCGATCCGACCGGCGACGGCGCGATTCGCCTCGGCGGTAGCTGGGAGTTCCCCGGCTAGGGTGAGGCCCGTGGAGCCCTTGCTCGTTCGAGCGTGTCGCTGCGAGCCGGTGGAGCGCACCCCGGTCTGGTTCATGCGCCAGGCCGGGCGGTCGCTGCCGGAATACCGCGTGCTGCGCTTGCGTCACGGCCTGTTCGACATTGCGCGCCAGCCCGAGCTCTGCGCGGAGGTGACGCTGCAGCCCGTGCGCCGCCACGACGTGGACGCGGCGGTCATGTTCGCGGACATCATGCTCCCGGTGCTCGGCATGGGGGTCGACGTGGACCTCGTCGAGAACGTGGGCCCGGTCGTCGCCTCGCCGATCCAGACGCTCGCCGACGTCGAGCGCCTTGCGGTGCCGGAGCCCGAGGAGTCCGTGCCGTGGATTCTCGAGTCGGTTCGGCTCGCCCGCGAGCAGCTGCGCGAGGACCAGGCGCTCGTCGGGTTCACCGGCGGGCCCTTCACGGTGGCCGGCTATCTGATCGAAGGCCGCCCCTCACGGGATTTCGCCAAGACGAAGGCCTGCATGTACGGCGCCCCCGAGGTCTGGCACGCGCTGATGGACAAGCTCTCAGCCGAGTTCGTCCGCTACGTCGCCGGCCTTGTAGGCGCGGGAGCCGACGTGATCCAGCTCTTCGATTCCTGGGTGGGCACCCTCTCCGTGGACGACTACAACGAGTACGTCGCCCCGTACTCGGCCCGCATCCTGCGAGCCGTGGACGTGCCGACGATCCATTTCGCAACCGGAGACGCGCACCTGCTCGAGGCTCGCGCGGACGCGGGCGGCGATGTGATCGGCGTCGACTGGCGACTGCCGATCGAGCTCGCGTGGGAACGGGTCGGGAGCGACCGCGGCATCCAGGGAAATCTCGACCCCGCGCTCTTGCTGGGCCCCTGGGAGCACATCGAAGCGGAGGCTTTGCGCATCCTGGAGGGCGTAGGCGGCCGTCCCGGCCACATCTTCAATCTCGGCCACGGCGTGCTGCCTGACACCGACCCCGACGCGCTCGGCAGGCTCGTCCGCCTTGTGCACCAAAACACAGCCTCGGTGCCGGCATGAGCGCCGCTGTGGTGCTGATGGCCTATGGGAGCCCGTCGGCGCCCGAGGACATTCAGGAGTACCTCGCCGACATCCGCGAGGGCCGGCCGGTGTCGGCCGGGGCCGTTGAGGAGTTGACAGAGCGCTACCGCCGCATCGGCGGCCGTTCACCGCTGGAAGACGTCACGGAGGCCCAGCGCGCCGGCCTGGAACGGGAGCTCGGGCTGCCCGTCCACGTCGGCATGAAGCACTGGCGGCCCCGCATCGCCGACGCGGTCGAGGCCGCGCTCGCAGACGGAGCGGAAACGATCATCGGCCTCGTCCTCGCTCCGCACTACTCGAAGCTCTCGATCGCTGGCTACCGCAGCCGCCTCGAGCAGGCCCTGGCGAGCCGCGCCGAGCTCGTCTTCGTCGAGAGCTGGCACGACCATGAGCCGTTCCTGGGCGTTCTCGCCGACCGGGTGCGCGGTTTCGACGGCCATGTGGTCTTCACCGCCCACTCGCTGCCGGAGCGGATCCTGGCCGAGGGCGACCCGTACCGCGACCAGCTCCTGGAGACCTCGCGCCTCGTCGCCGAGCGCGCCGGGCTCGAGCGGTGGTCGTTCGCGTTCCAGAGCAAGAGCCCAACCGGCGAGGCCTGGCTCGGCCCCGACATCCTCGACGAGCTCGACAGGCTTGGCGCGGAGGGCGTGACCAGCGTGCTCGTCTGCCCGGTCGGCTTCGTCTCGGACCATCTGGAGATCCTGTGGGACCTCGACGTCGAGGCGGTCGAGCGGGCGGTGGAGATCGGGCTCGAGCTGCGACGGATCGATTCGCTGAACGACGACCCACGATTCATCGCCGCTCTTGCTGCGCTCGTCCGCGCGACGGCACCCGCACCCGCGTCCGTACGATCGACTGCGTGAGCTCCCGTGCGTGTCCCGATTGGCCGGCGCTGATGGAGGTCGCCCCCGACCTCCAGTTCCGCCATTACACGGTGGCCGAGGCCCGGCTTCCCGCCGACGCGCTGGCGAACTTGCCGAACGTCCCGCTGGAGGCCGTGGCGATCTGCTGCGACCTCGAGAAGAACGTCTTCAACGCCCAGCACACCGATCCGCAGGTCGCCGAGGCCCTGCGCGACAGCCACTGGTACGACCTGCGCGAGTGGTCGACGACCGGCCCCGGCACGGACCGCTAGTAGTCAGGAAACCTGGTCGGCCGGCCGCATTACGACTAGGATGAGGCTCATGAGAGGGGTCTCTGTGCTGGTGGTTCTTGCCCTCGTTGGCGTGTTCGGCCTCGGCATCGCCGCGAGCGCCAGCGACGCCGCGGGGAACCAGGCGAAGGCGAAATACGGGTCGTATCGATACCGCGTGATCGTCGCCAGCCACAGCTCCAGCTCGGAGAAGGACGACCCGCCGTTCTACAAGGGCAAGTCGACGTCGACGTGGAAGCTCGCGCGTGCGACGAAGCGGGCCCCGAACGTGATCGGCATCAACAAGAACCCGTCCTTCATAACGGGGCTGGGACAGATCAACGTCAGGGGCGTCTACACCGCCGACGCGACCACGAACTGGAACGGCGGCACTCAGTGTCACCTCTCGGCGCCGACCGGGAGCCAGGACTATCCCGCCACCGCGCCGGGCGACTTCATGTTCGGGATCGGGCCGCACCCCAGCATCAATGGGCGCCTGCTTGCCGCCTGGTCGCTTGGGATGGCGATTTATGCGTCGCTCGGCAACGGCTATTTCGGCACCGAGTGCTCGACGAGCCTGACCGGCGAGCCCGACATCGACGACACGCATGGAGTCATCGTGCCGAAGAGTGTGATCGGCAAGAACCGGATCACGATCCGGTCGAGGGGCTCGAGCGTCGATCACGGCATCAAGTACTCGTGGACGACGACCTTCGTGCTGAAGAAGATCGTCAAGAAGAAGCGCCGCTAGGCGCCCCGCCGCCGCGGCAGGATTTACAGATCCGGCACGAACGCGTTCCAGACGCGCGAGGACATTTTCGGTAGCGTCGATCGCCGAGGGAGGCGGGAAGTAACCCCACCCTTTGATTGGGTGGGGGTGTCGGGGTTTTCGGGCGTCAGCGCACTCTCGCCGGGGGGCCCAGTTTTGAGAGGGGACGCGTGTTGACCACGTCTGGCGCGGTAGCCCACCCGCGCCGCGCCGTTGCCACGGCGAAGTGCATGTTGCCGAGGCCGCGTTCCGAGTGCGCGTCCGTCGAGCACACGAGCGGCACCCCGGCCTCGACAGCCAGCCGCGCGTGCTCGTCGCGCAGGTCGAGGCGGTCCGGTAGCCCGTTCACCTCGAGCGCCTTGCCCTCCTCGAGCGCCACCTCGATCACTCGCTCGATGTCCACCGCGTTCGGCGGCCGCCGACCGATGTAGCGCCCGGTCGGGTGCGACAGCGCCGAGACATAGGGGTTGCGCAGCGCCTCGACCGACCGCGCCGTCAGCTGCTCCCGCGTCTGCCGCTGCCCGCCGTGGACGCTCGCCTGCACCCACTCGAGCTCCACCAGCACATCGTCAGGCAGGTCCAGCGTCCCGTCCAGGCGGATGTCGCATTCCGACCCGCGCAGGACGCGGAACGGAGCAAGCCGCTCGTTCGCCTCCGAGATCTCCTCCGCCTGCCGGCGCAGGTCGTCGGGCGTCAAGCCGGTCACCGCGCCGACTGCGGGAGTGTGGTCGCAGATCGCCAGGTACTCGTGGTCGAGCTCCCGCGCCGCCAGCCCCATCTCGTACACGCTCGCCCGCCCGTCCGACCAGGTCGTGTGGCAGTGCAGGTCGCCTCGGATGTCGTTCAGCTCGACGAGCGGGGGCGGCTCGCCGCGAAAGGGCTGCTCCCGCAGCTCGGGAGGACAAAAGGGAATCCCCAGCGCGCGATACACGCCGGCCTCGTCCCGAGCCTCGGGCAACGGCTCGAGCGCATCGACGTACGCCTCGGAGCCGGTCGTCCGCACGAGCTCGGTCCCGTACCGCTCGCGGGGAGCCACGACGAGCTCCACCGGCACGCCTTCCACGGTCACGCCGGTCGCCCGGTCCTCGCGCCGCTCGAGCATGCTGACGATCTGCGGCAGCCGCTCGAACGTGTCCAGCAGGGGCTTGGGCCCGTCCGAGCACGCCACGACCGCCAGCCGCTCGCAGGTGTCTCGAGACCGCCGCGGGTCGCCGGCCACCTCCGCGCCGAACGGCTCCGCCACCGCCTCGGAGATCGCCCACGCTCGATGAATCAGCAAACCGCGCGGCGGACGCGGCCGCTCCGAGTCGCGCAGCGCGGCCACGAGTTTCCGCTCGCGCTCCGGGCCGATGCCCGGGACCTCACGCAAGCGTCCCTCCTCGGCCGCCGCCCGGAAGTCGTCGATCGTCGTCAAGCCGAGTGCCTGGCCGATCTCGACTCCACGCTTGGCACCGATGCCGAGCAGTCGCCCGAGGGCGACGAGCTCCGGAGACAGCTCGCGCTCGAGCTCCGCCAGCTCCGCGATGTCGCCCGTCTCGACCAGCTCGCGCAGGCGCGCACCGATGCCCGGGCCGATTCCCCGCAGCTCCTGAGCCCGTCCGGCTCGCACCAGCTCCGCCACCGGAACGGCTGCGGAGCGGATCACGTCGGCAGCCCGCTGATAGGCGCGAACGGCGTGATACTGCGCGTCTGAGAGCTCCAGCAGCGCCGAAAACGCCTCGAGCCGTGCTGCGATGGCCGCGTTGTCGGGGTCAGGCACGCCGGTAGTCTCCCCGGAAGATGCCGACGTTGATCGTCCCTTTCCGGGGCCAAGGCGCTAAGCGACGGCTGGAGGAGGCTCCTGGCGGCGCCGAAACGCGCACCGCACTAGCGCAGGCGATGCTTGAAGACGTGGTCGCCGCGTGCCGCGATGTCGGTCGCACGATCGTGGTGACACCCGATCCCCTTGGTCTCGCCGTCGAGACACTGCCCGATCCTGGCCGCGGTCAGGGAGCAGCCGTCGCGGCCGCGCTCGCGACGTTGGCCGAGGAGCCCGTACTCGTCGTCAACGCGGACCTCCCGTGCGCGACGCCGCGTGACCTGCTCGCGCTGCTCGGCGCAGTTCCTCCCGAGGGCCTTGCGCTGGTCGCCGCCGAGGACGGAACCACGAATGCGCTCGCGCTCTCGTCGCCGACGGTCTTCGAGCCCGTCTACGGACCGGGTAGCGCCGAGCGGTTCCGCCGCCTCGCGCCCGCGAGCGTGGCCGACATTCCGAACCTGGCCGCCGACGTGGACACGATCTGGGACCTCGTGCGCCTGCGCGACCGGGTCGGCCCGAGCACGCGAGCCGTGCTCGACTCCACGCCGCTCGCGGTCGGATGAGCGTCGTCGTCCTGGCGGGCGGCGTGGGCGGCGCCCGCTTCGTCCGTGCGTTGACCGAGGCCGTCGACCCGCGTGAGGTCACGGTTGTCGCGAACGTCGGCGACGACCTGGAGGTGCTCGGTCTCCATGTCTCGCCAGACCTCGACACGATCCTCTACACGCTTGCCGGCCTCGGTGACGAGGAGCGCGGGTGGGGGAGGCGAGACGAGAGCTGGAATGCGCTCGAGACCGCGGCCGAGCTCGGCGAGGACGCCTGGTTCAAGCTCGGCGACCGCGACGTCGGCCTGCACCTCGTGCGCACGCAGGCGCTGCTGGCGGGCGAGCCGCTCTCGAGCGTCACGAGACGGCTGGCCGAGGCGGTGGGGCTCGGCGTCACGCTGCTGCCAGCCACGGACGACCGCCTGCGCACGTGGGTCGAGACGCCGGCTGGGGCGTTCGAGTTCCAGGAGTGGTTCGTGCGCCGGGGTCATCAGGACCGCGCCGACGCGGTCCGGTTCGAAGGCGGCGAGACGGCACGGCCCGCGCCGGGCGTGATCGACGCGATCTCCGCTGCCGACGTGATCGCGATCGCCCCGAGCAACCCTTTCGTCAGCATTGCTCCGATCCTCGCCGTGCGGCAGATCCGCGAGGCGATCGAGAGCCGTACGGTGCCGGCGGTCGCCGTCAGTCCCCTGATCGGCGGTCGCGCGGTCAAGGGGCCGGCCGACGGGATGTTCACCAGCCTTACCGGCGGCACCACGCCGGCCGACGTCGCGCGTTGCTACGAAGGCCTGATCGACGCGCTCGTTTTCGATCAGTCCGACGCGGATGGAGCCGAGGCCGTGGCCGAGCTGGGCGTGCGTCCGGTCGTCACACAGACTCTGATGCCGGAAGCGAACGGACACCTCGCCGAGGCTGTGCTCGACAAGGCCGCCGCGCTGCGATGAAGGTCGCGATCGTGGGCGGCACCGGCTCGTTCGGGCGGGCGCTCGCGGCGCGACTGCGCGATCAGAGCTTGGACGTCGCGGTCGGCTCGCGCGATCACGATCGCGGCTTGGAGCGCGGCGTCGAGCTCGGTGTTCGCGGCGGCAGCAACGCGGAGATCGTCGGCGATGCGGATCTCGTCATCCTCGCGACGCGGTCGAACGCGGCGATCGAGACCGCTCGCGAGCTGGCGGACGCGATCGGTGAGACGCCAGTGCTGTGCGTCGCGAGTGATCTCCGCTTCACAGAGGAGGGCATCTTTCCCGGCCGCGACTCCTACTCGCTCGCGGAGGAGCTCGCTCAGACGATCCCAGCACCGGTTGCGTCGGGCCTGCAATCGGTCTCGGCGGTCGAGCTGGCGCGGCCGGAGCCGCCAGACCAGGACGCGCTCGTCTGTGGCGACGACGCAGTCGCGAAGGAGCTCGCGATGGAAGTGGCAGGCAAGGTCGTCGCAGGACGCGCGATCGACTGTGGCCCGCTCGCAAACTCGCGTGCGCTCGAAGGCATGACGGCCGTGATGCTGAACGTGAACAAGCGCTACGGCGGGCACGCCGGGATCCGGCTGACGGGGATCCCCTGAGCGAGCTGCGGGTCATCCCGCTGCCGGGGATGCCCGAGGTGCGGGAGGGCGACGACCTGGCGATGCTCGTCGCTCAGGCGGCCGAGCGCGTGGGCGGGCTGGAGGACGACGACGTGGTCGTCGTCGCGCACAAGGTCGTCTCCAAGGCCGAGGGCCGCGTCGTGCGGCTGGACGACGTCGAGCCTTCGCCGCAGGCGCTGGACCTGGCCGGAGATGACGATCCCCGGCGGCTCGAGGTGATCCTGCGCGAGGCGGCGCGCCTCGTGCGCACCCGGCCTCCGTTGGTGATCGCCGCGACCCGCCACGGCTTCGTGTGCGCTTCGGCCGGAGTCGATTCCTCGAACGCTTCTGAAGTCGGGACGCTCGTGCTCCTGCCCGAGGATCCGGACGCTTCGGCGGCGGTGCTGCGCCAGGGGTTGCTCGACCTCACGGACCGCCGCGTCGGGATGATCGTCAGCGACTCGTTCGGCCGCGCGTGGCGGCAGGGCACCACCGACGTGGCCATCGGTGTCGCCGGCATCGAGTCTCTGCGCGACCTTCGCGGCCAGCGCGACGCGACCGGCTACGAGCTGCATGCGACCGTGATTGCGCTCGCCGACGAGATCGCAGGTGCAGCGGAGCTCGTTCGGGGTAAGACCGATGGTGTGCCAGCAGCCATCGTGCGCGGGCTCGCGGTCTCCGGCTCCGGTTCGGCGGCCGAGCTCGTGATCCCACCAGAGCGGGATCTGTTCCCATGAGCCAGCGCAGCGACGAAGATCTCAACCGCGAGCTGATCGAGCTCCTGAATGAGCTCCGGGTCGCGCTCCCGGGCGTGCAGGTGCTGTTCGCGTTCCTGCTCGCGGTGCCCTTCGCACAGGGCTGGCAGCGCGTCACCGACCTGCAGCGGGACGTCTTCTTCATCGCGTTCCTCTGCACGGCCGCATCGTCCGTGCTGCTGATCGCGCCGTCGGCGCACCACCGGCTGCTGTGGCGACAGGGCGACAAGGAGCACATCCTTCGCACCGCCAATGCGATGGCGATCGCAGGCTCGGTCTTCCTTGCGCTGGCCATGAGCGGGGTTGTCCTGATGATCACGGACATTCTGTTCAAGACGACCTGGGCGTCGGTCGTCACCGCGCTCTCGGCAGCCACGTTCGGGTGGTTCTGGTACGGGCTGCCGCTACTGCGCCGTCTACAGCAGAGCTAGCGGCCAGGACGGTCGTCTTCGTTGCCGCATGGGGCGCAGCCTGAAACGCTGACGGGCGTCACACTTCCGTCACAGTCTCGTGGCACTCCTGTGACGGTGTCAGACAACTTCACAATTCGCCGGAGTGGTGGAGCCTTGGCGGTTTCCGCGAACCGTGCCGGCACTCCGCTCTGATGTCTGACACAAGAAGTCGTCCCTAGCGGACGGTGGGCGGAGCCACGGCCGTTGCGGTCGGGTTAGCGGGCGGTCATCGCGCCGTCGATCACGAAGGCGCTGCCGGTCATGAACGCCGACTCGTCGGACGCGAGATAGACAGCGGCGGCGGCGATCTCCTCCGGGTAGCCCTGGCGGCCGATCGGCTGCCACTCCGGCAGGCTCTCTAGCACTCCCTCCAGCCCGCCCATCCGCTCGGCGTGCGGATGGTTGATCGGGGTGTCCACCCAGCCCGGGCAGAGGCAGTTGCAGCGAATCCCCTGGTCCGCGTAGTCGAGCGCGACGGCCTTGGACAGCATCAGCACTCCGCCTTTCGACGCGCAGTACGCCGCGAGGAAGGGCTCCGCGACGAGGCTGTTCACCGAGCCCGTGTTGATGATCGAACCACCGCCGGCCTCGAGCAGCTTCGGGACGGCGTACTTACAACCAAGGAAGACGCCGCGCAAATTGACCGCGATCGTGCGGTCGAAATCCTCCACGGAGACGTCCGTGACGCTCCGGGAATCGAGATGGCGGCGTTGTTGCACATCGTCGTCAGCTTCCCGTGCCGCTCGACCGCGTTGGCGACCAGTCGCTCCACCCGGTCGGCCTGGGAGACGTCAACCACCTCGTACGTCGCCCCGGCAAGCTCCGCGGTCTCCGCCGCCCGTTCCTCGTTCACGTCCGCCGCGACCACAGCGGCACCTTCCTCGGCGAAGCGCACGACCATCGCCCGGCCGATGCCGCCTCCGGCGCCGGTGACGAGTGCGACCTTCCCTTCGAGTCGGCCCACGGTTGCGGATTCTCTACTTCGAGAGCCGGTCCCGTACAAGCCGCTTCGCCTCGCCTGCCGTTTGCGGGTGGCCGGTCACGGCCGCGATGAACGGCTCGCGGGCCAGCGCGTAGAGCCGAGCGTGGGAGCGAGCCGTCACGGTCGCCGTCCGCGGAACGTTCTCGAGCAGCGCGATCTCGCCGAACCCGTCGCCCCGCCCGAGCTCGTTCACAGGCCGGCCACCGCACGTGACGTCGAGCTCGCCGTCGGCGACGGCGTAGAAGCGGTCTCCGGGCTCACCTTCCCGGATCACGTCCTCGCGCGCCGAGACCTCCACAGGCTCAAGGCTCCGCGCGAGCGCCTCGAGCGCCGGAGCGCCGAGCGGCGCGAACAGCGGCATCTCCCGCAGCAGCGCGATCTCCACGACGGGCATAGTCGCCCGGCGGTCGACGGCGAACAGCCGGCGGCCGAAGACCGCGATCGCGAGCGGAAGGAGCAGCCCTAGCCCGATCAGCGCGGCCTTTGCTCCGGCGATCGCGACCAGCGCCGGGGTGAGCAGCGAGCCGATCGCGAGTGCGGCCATCGTCAGGCCCTCGAGCACGCCGAACACACGCGCCAAGAGCTCGGGCGGTGCACAGCGCTGCAGGAGCGTGCGGCCGGCGACGTCGACGAGGCTGCGAGCGCCCCCTGCCACAGCGAGCAGCAGGAACGCCCCGATCGTCGTCGGATCGAGGCCAAGGACGAGAAATGCGGCCAGCCAGGCGAGGAGACCGGCCACGAGCGGCCCGGAAAGCCGCGCCCGTCCCACGAGTGCCGCGGTGGCCCCGATTCCGACCACCCCGCCTGCGCCGAACGCGGCGTTCAGGTACCCGGCGCCGGATCCGCCGAGGTCGAGCACCCCGATCGCGAGCACGACATAGAGCACGTCCAGAGCGCCGATCGCGACGAACTGAGTGGCCAGGAGGGCCACGAGCAGCCTCGGCTCGGGCTCGTCCCTGAGC
>JALYTD010000088.1 GCA_030854475.1 Actinomycetota bacterium | reverse complement strand
CACCCGCACCACCGCCTCCACCTCCCCCTCCTCCGGCGCCCGAGCCACCTGCTCCGCCGCCACCGCCTGCGCCGGACCCACCGCCTCCTCCGGCACCGGAGCCTCCGGCGCCCCCCGCGCCAGAGCCACCTGCTCCGCCGCCGGCACCCGGGCCGATGCCCGATCCCGGCCCCCTGCCTGACCCCGGCCCACCAGTAACGGTGCCCCCACCCGATTCCGGTGGCGACCCGGCGCCTCCCGCTCCGGCACGGCAGCCTCGGGCTGGAGTGCCGTCGACAGTGGCCCAGGCTCCGACACAGAACTCCGCAGCGCCCTCCCGTACGTCCCTGCCGGGTGGCGTGAACATCACCCCGGCACCAGCGATTTCCTGGGCGCCGCTCGATCAGCTCCTGCACGGACTGCTGACGCGCAACTCCCTCGTAACGCTCGCGCGTGAATTCATCGCCGGCGAGCGGGCGATCCTGGTCAGACTGCGCGGGCTCGCCAAGCAATACTCGATCGACCTCGCACGCCCGGTCGCCACGACGCGCGCCCGAGCGCCCTACCGGCTGAGCGGCTTCTTCCGAACGCACGCCCCCGGGGCAACGCTCTGCCTGAGGGTCCAGGAAGTTACCGGCGACAACAAGATCGTCACCTCGACCGAGCGGTGCTTCGCGCCGAAGGCCAACTGGCGGAAGTACTCGGTGCGCAGCCGCTCGCTCGCAGGCGGGCACCGGCTCCTCGTCTCCGCCTACGAGTTCGGCGCCCAGCGCGGCGACAGCTTCGAACTCGGCGGAGTCAGCACCTCCGCCCGCTAACGTCCGCGGCGTGCGCCGCGTCGTCGTCCCCCTCGCAGCGCTTGTGCTCGTCGCCGGGTGCGGGAAGAGCAGCGTGACGAAGCAGGAGTACGCGAAGCAAGCAAACGCCGTCTGCGCGCGCTACGCAGCCAGGATCGCGGGCCTTCCGCAAGCGTCGCCGGCGACTCTCCAGTCGACGACCGACCTCATTCGCCGGACGGCAGCGCTCGTGCGCAAGGAGAACGCCGCACTACGACGGCTGGAGAGCCCCACGAGACAACGGAAGGCTGTCCGGGCGATGCTCGTCGCGCGCGACCGGCTGATCGACCTCTTCGAGCGCAACGCCGGTGAGATCGCGCGTGCCAGCACCGAGGGGGCCGGTGAACCTACCCACGCGAGCCGGTTGGCCCGGCTCCAGAGGGTGCTCGGCCCGCCCAGCGCCCGTGCCGCGCGCCTCGCGACCAAGTTGGCCCTGACCGTCTGCGCGAGCGAGTTTGGCGGCGGCGCCCAGTAGCTAGCGTTCTTCGACGCCGTGGGGCCAGCCGTACTCGCCAAGAAGGTCGAGAAACGGCTCCGCCGCCAGCGCCTCGGGCCCCAGAACACCGGCTCCCGCCCAGACTCCCTCGGCAATTAGCTCGAGCGCAGCGACCGGGTTCAACGCAGTCTGGAGAACGACCGCCTGCGAGCCGTACTCCCGCATCGCCCGCTCGTTGTCGACCACGTGGTAGAGGTAGGTCGCCCGCGGCTCGCCGTCTATACCGGCGCCACTGACGAACGTTCCGGCGCAGGTCTTGCCGCGCATGCGGTCGCCGAGCGTC
Source organism: Actinomycetota bacterium (assembly GCA_030854475.1). Classification (GTDB taxonomy): domain Bacteria; phylum Actinomycetota; class Thermoleophilia; order Gaiellales; family Gaiellaceae; genus JALYTD01. Next base: position 8,600 of record JALYTD010000088.1, on the reverse strand, counting down.
GCCGGGTCCGGTAGCACGGCCGCGACCAGGTCGCGCGGAGCCACCTCCACTCCTCGCACATGCACCGGCTCGGTCGAGTCCAGCCCCAGCTTGTGCAGCGTCTTCAGCACGTCGACGAACTCGTCGCCGAGCCCGTACTTGAACGTGACCCGTTTGCAGTCGATCCAGCGTGGCATGAGGACGACCTCCTCGTGCTCGACGTTGACGCACTCGATCCGGCCGATGCCCTCGGGGAAATCGAACACCTCGGGCTCCGAGAAGGGCTTCGTCGTGTACCAGCCGCGGTCGCGCTCCCACACGAGCGGCGGGTTCAGGCACTCCTCGATCGTCGTCCAGATCGAAAAGGTCGGCGCGAAGTCGTAGCCTTCGACCACCAGGTCGGCGCCGTCGCGCACGCCGATCTCGTCGATCTCGGAGAAGAGCTTGTCCGCGGCGTAGCGTGCGAAGACGTCGGATAGCCCCGGTTCGACGCCGATCCCGACGAGCGCGAGTTGCCCGGCGTCGCGCCAACGCTCGCCCTGCGCGAGCTGCGTCTCGCCAAGCAACAGACCCGGCTCTTCGTACGGGCGCTCGGCATGTGGCTTGGACAGCGTCATCGCCATGTCGAGGTAGGTGGCGCCGGCCTCGAAGGCGGCGTTGAAGATCGGCTCGTTGAAGCGGGGGTCAACCGCGTTCAGCACCGCGTCTGCCTGCTCCGCGCGGATCAGCTCCACGATCGCCGCCTGGTCCGATGCGTCGAGCTGCGCCGAGCCGAAGCGCTCGTCGCCCGCCGCCGCCTTCGCCGCACGCCCCTCGTCGAAATCGGCGAATGTGATCCGCTCGAAGAAGGTCCGCCGCTGCGCTACGGCTGCGACGGCGACCCCGACGCCTCCTGCGCCGATGACCAGGATCCGCACGGGCAGACTTTAGTGCGCGGTCAGGTCAAGTCGCGAGCGCTGACAGAATCGCTTTGCGTGCGTTGAAGCGCTCAAGGGGCGCAGGTCGGCTGCGAGCCTGCCGGAACGGTCAGGTTCGAGTCTTGGAGCGTGTCGCCGTTTTGCTTCTGCACCCTGGCCCGGAAGACGGCACCGGCGACGGGAGCCGGTTGCGGGTAAACAACCATGCAGACGCTGGAGTCCGACTTCAGGGGGCAAGCGACGTAAGACGAAGGCAACGTCGCCGGCGAGCACCCCGAGTTGGCAACCGCGTTGAATTGACTCCCGGCGGGGGCATCCACGCGCACCTGCTTCGCGCCCGCAGGAACCAGCGCGGCGCACTTACCGGTGATTTGGACGTGCGGCGCCGAGGCGTACGTGGTCAGCTCGGCCTTGAGCGGCTGTTCGCACACCGGCGACGGTGAGCCCGGATTGACGACCAGCACAGCCCTCCTCGTCACGTCACCGAGAGAGGCCGAGATCGTCACGGTTGTCACCGCGCTCACCGCTTTCGTGAGCACGGTCACGCTCCCGACCGTCGCCCCTTCCGGCACAGTGAACGTCTCCGTCACCGTCGCCGCCGCGTTGTCGCTCGCGAACGAGAAGGTCAAGCCGCCGGCCGGAGCGGCTTTCGAGAGGTGAACTGTCGCGACCGAGGCGGTGCCACCAGTCACGCTTGCCGGGCTCAGGGTGAGCGAGGCCAGGATCGACGGCCTGCAAACTGCGGCTCCGGCGATCGTGGTCCGGAAATCGAGGCGATCGTTCTCGAGACCTCTCAGACCCCGGGCGAGCAGCGCCGGCGGCGTCTGATCGCGGACGGTAACAACCACCCGTAGCGCGCCAGTGCCCGCCCTCGTGCACGCGAACGAGCGCCCCCCGTTTGCAACGACTGCGCCCGACGCTGTCGATTCGTAGTAGTTGACAACCCGCGCGTTTTCAACCTTGATGCCCACCAGCCAGGATTCGCCCTCGTCCTTCTCGTAGCGATCGGGGTTCATCGAGACTCTCGCCCCGCCGTCCAAAGGGACGACGTCCGAGAAGTGCCGAGTCGTACCGCTCGCGATCACCGTACGCCCCTGGAGCCTCACTGAGTGCCCCGCGAGCAGAGACCACCTGCCGCGCCCGTCACGACTTGCGAACCAGATGCCCGGGAGGCGGCCCGAAACGGCGCCGCGGGGGAACCGTCGAGTGATCGTGACCGGCTTCGCGAAGCGCAGGCCGTCGGGCTCCAGCGCGTAGAACTTCGTCCCTTTTGGAGCCTTGGCGCGGCGGACCTCTTTCGGCCATTTCGTGCGCGGAAGGACACGGGCGGTGATCCTCACGTTCTTCCTCAGCGCCCCGCGCGGGATCTTCACGGTCAGCAGGCCATCGGGGCTGCGCACGGTCCTGCCGGGCACGACGGCGGTCGATCGTGGTTGGCCGCCGGTTGCGGGGCCAACGGTGACGATCAGCCCGCTCGCCAGCAGGGCAGAGAGCCCCATGATCCCGACCGCCCCACGCCTCGGCATAGCTCCACCCTAATCCGATGTAAAAACAGTTACAAGCGTGTCCGCTATGCGGCGACTTCGGCCGCCGCATCCGCCTTCTCGAACAGCACCTCACCGTCCCGAGCGTCGACGCGGACGGTGTCCCCCTCGGTGAAGTCGCCCTCGAGCAGGCGCAGGGCAAGCGGGTTCTCGACCATGCGCTGCAGCGCGCGCTTGAGCGGCCGGGCGCCGTATGTGGGATCCCAGCCGGCCTCCGCAACCGCTTCCTTCGCGGCCTCGGTGAGCTCGAGGTCGAGCCCGCGCTCGGCGAGGCGCTCCCTCAGCCGTTCCAGCTGCAGCTCCACGATCTCGCCGAGCTGCTCGCGCGAGAGCGGCTGGAACTCCAGGATCTCGTCGATCCGGTTCAGGAACTCCGGACGGAAGCGCTCGCGCAGATCGTCGGCCGAGCGGAGGTTGGAGGTCATGATGATCACCGTGTTGCGGAAGTCGACCGTGCGGCCCTGGCCGTCGGTCAAGCGCCCGTCGTCGAGGATCTGCAGCAGCACGTCGAAGACCTCGTTGTTCGCCTTCTCGATCTCGTCGAGCAGGACGACCGAGTAGGGGCGCCGGCGAACGGCTTCCGTCAGCTGGCCGCCCTCCTCGTAGCCGACGTAGCCGGGCGGTGCACCAACGAGCCGCGCGACCGTGTGCCGCTCCTGGTACTCGGACATGTCGAGCCGGACCATGGCCCGCTCGTCGTCGAACATGAACTCGGCCAGCGCGCGGGCGAGCTCGGTCTTCCCGACGCCGGTGGGGCCGAGGAAGATGAAGGAGCCGATCGGACGGTTCGGATCCTGCAGCCCGGTGCGGGCCCGGCGGAGCGCGTTGGCGACCGCCTCGACCGCTTCTTCCTGGCCGACGACGCGTTCGTGCAGCCGCTCCTCCATATGGATCAGCTTCTCGGTCTCGCCTTCGAGCAGGCGTGAGACCGGGATGCCCGTCCACCGCGCCACGACGGCGGCGATGTCGTCCTCGTCGACCTCCTCCTTGACCATCGGCTCGAAGTCGAGCTCGGTGCCGTCGCGGTCGGAGAGCTCCTGCTCGAGCTGGGGCAGCTCGCCGTAGCGAATCTCGGCGACGCGCTGGAGGTCGCCCTGGCGCTCGGCGCGGTCGGCCTCCATCTTCAGCTCGTCGATGCGCTTGGTGATCTCGGAGACGCGCCCGAGCGCTTCCTTCTCCCGCTGCCAGCGGGCGTTGAGCTCGGAATGACGTTCCTGCGCCTCGGCAAGCTCGCGCTCGACCGGCTCACGCACGTCCTTCGACTCCTTCGCCATCGCGGCGAGCTCGATCTCGCGCTGCCTGACAGCCCGGTCGGCCTCGTCCAGCTCCAGCGGCTGCGAGTCGATCTCCATGCGCAGGCGTGAAGCCGCCTCGTCCACGAGGTCGATCGCCTTGTCCGGCATGAAGCGATCGGCGATGTACCGGTCAGAGAGGACCGCCGCCGCGACCAGAGCCGCGTCCCGGATGCGCACGCCGTGGTGCGCCTCGTAGCGCTCCTTCAAGCCGCGCAGGATGGCGATCGTGTCGCTGACGGAGGGCTCGCCGACGAAGATCGGCTGGAACCGCCGCTCGAGCGCCGCGTCCTTCTCGATGTGCTTGCGGTACTCGTCGAGCGTCGTGGCGCCGATCGCGCGCAGTTCCCCGCGCGCGAGCATCGGCTTCATCATGTTGCCGGCGTCGACGGCGCCTTCCGCCGCGCCCGCGCCGACGATCGTGTGCAGCTCGTCGATGAAGAGGATCAGCTCGCCCTCGGCGTTCTTGACCTCGTTCAGGACGGCCTTGAGCCGTTCCTCGAACTCGCCTCGGTACTTGGAGCCCGCCAGCAGGGCGCCGATGTCGAGCGCCCAGACACGCTTGCCCTTGAGGCCCTCGGGGACGTCCCCGGCGACGATGCGCTGGGCGAGACCCTCGACGATCGCCGTCTTGCCGACGCCCGGGTCGCCGATCAGCACCGGGTTGTTCTTCGTGCGGCGCGAGAGGACTTGGATCACCCTGCGGATCTCCTCGTCGCGTCCGATCACCGGGTCGAGCTTGCCCTGCTCGGCGGCCTCGGTGAGGTCGCGGCCGAACTTCTCCAGCGCCTGGTACGTGCCTTCCGGATCCTGCGAGGTCACACGCTGGCCGCCGCGCACCTGCTTGATCTTCGCCTCGAGCTGGTCGCGTGGAACGACGTCGAGCGCAAGCAGCAGATGCTCCGTCGAGACGTAGTCGTCCTCCAGCCCACGCGCCTCGTCGAACGCCTGGTCGAGCACGCGCGAGAACGCGGCCGAGATGGCGGGCTGCTGCTGGGTGCCCTGGATCGACGGCTTTGCCCGCAGCTTCGCCTCGGCCTCGGCACGCAGACCGTCAGCGTCGGGCACAAGCTCGCGCGGCAGCTCCTGGTCGAGCAGCGCGAGCAGCAGGTGCTCGGGGTAGGTCTCGGGGTTCCCGTTCCGCCGGGCCAGCTCCTGAGCGGCCGCGACGGCTTCCTGTGACTTGAGTGTCAATTTGTTGAAATCCATGTCTCTTCAGGGCTGGTCCGGGGTCAGACCCCGGACCAGCCCTGAAGGAACAACGCTCAGCGTGAGTTCGTCGAAGTCCATGGTCTCCTTGGAACAGGCGCCCGCGGCTCCTCATAGAGCACGAGCTCCCGCTTGTAGTGCTTGTGAATGTTGTGAATCTCTTCGCGCATCCGCTGCTGCATCTGGTCGATGCGCTGGTGCGCTCTGCGGAGCTCGTCCTCCATACGCAGCACGAGCTCGACGCCGGCCAGGTTGAGCCCGAGCTCCGTGGTCAACCGCTGGATCACCTGGAGGCGTTCCAGGTCGACCTCGGAGTAGAGCCGTGTGTTCCCGCGCGTGCGCTTCGGCTGCACGAGCCCCTTTGACTCGTACATCCGCAGCGTCTGCGGGTGCATGCCGACGAGCTCTGCGGCGACGGAGATCATGTAGCGCGGACGGTCGTCGGTCACGCCGCTTCCTCCTCGTCCTCCGTCTTGGCCTGACGCGGCGGGCGCCAGATCGCGTCAGTGACTGCCTGGGAAGCCTGATAGGCGGTGAACCCGCGCCGCCGGCGCGCCAGGTAGGCGCGCAGGTCGAGCATCCGGGACGACGCGACGAAGATCAGGATGATCACCCAGAACATGGGCCGCGCAGGATCGGCGCCCCACAGCAGCAGGACGAACGTCAGCGCGCAGGCATTCAGCAGCGTCCCGATCGGCGACAGCGCGTACATGAGCAAGTAGTTCACGATCCGCCTCACGAGAAGAGGGCCTTCCGCGGGTCCGTGCGATCCGCCTTCCGTAGCTGCTCCAGCAACTCGCGCTCCTTCTTGTTCAGGCGCTGCGGGACGACGACGCGCAAGCGCGCGAGCACGTCCCCCTCGCCGCCGCCCTTCAGCTTCGGCGCGCCCTTGCCGCGTATCCGCAGCAACGCCCCGTCCTGCGAGCCCGGCTTGACCTTCAGCGAGACCGTCCCTTCGGGCGTCGGCACCTCGACGGTTGCGCCCAGAGCGGCCTCGGCGAACGTCACCGGCACCTCGACGATCAGATCGTCGCCGCGGCGCTCGTAGACCTTCGACGGCTCGACGCGCGTGACCACGTAGATGTCGCCCGCCGGTGCGCCGCCGTAGCCGGCCTCGCCCTTGCCCTTGAGCTTGATCTTCGTTCCGTCCTTGACCCCGGCCGGAATCTTCACCGTGAAGCGCTTCGTGCGCCGTTCCCGGCCCGAGCCGCCGCACTTCGCGCAGGGCTGCTCGATCACGGTGCCGTTCCCGCGACAGCGCGGGCACGGCTGCGAAAGGGCGAAGATCCCCTGGCTCTCCGCCACCACCCCGCGGCCGCGGCACTCGGGGCAGACGATCGGCGCCGTGCCCGGCTGGGCTCCCGAGCCGTTGCACTCGCGGCACGCGGTCTCGAGCTCGATCGGGATCTTCGTCTCGACTCCCTTGAGGGAGTCCTCGAACGAGAGCCGCACTTCGACCTCGACGTCGTTGCCGCGCTGGCCACGCTGCTGGCGCGCTCCAGTAGCGCCGCCGCCGCGGTTGAAGAGACCGCCGAGGAAGTCGCCGATGTCGCCGAAGTCCTCGACCCTGAAGTTGCCACCGAAGTTGAAGTTGCCGCCGGGCCCAGGACGGCCGTTCGCGGAGCCGAACGAGTCGTACTGCTTGCGCTTCTCGGGATCGGACAGGACGTCGTAGGCGCCCTGGATCTCCTTGAACCGCTCCTCCGCCGACTTGTCGCCGGGGTTGCGGTCGGGATGGTTTTCCCGCGCGAGCTTCCGGTACGCCTTCTTGATCTCGTCTGCCGAGGCGGACTTGGAGACGCCGAGGGTCTCGTAAGCGTTAGTCGCCGCCACCCGTCTCCTTGGGCGCGGCCACGACAACGCGTGCCGGCCGCAGCACGCGGTCGCCGAGCTTGTAGCCCTTCTGCAGCACCTCGATCACGGAACCCTCTTCCGCGTCCGACGGCTGAGAGAGCAGCGCTTCGTGCACGTGCGGGTCGAAGGCGCCCTCAGTGTCGATCTCGGCGAGGCCCTCGCGGTCGAGCAACTGCTCGAACTGACGGTGCACGAGCCGAACGCCTTCCTCGAGCTCTGCCTCCTCGTGCTGCTCAGCCGCCTCGAGCGCCCGCTCGAGATCGTCGACGATCGGAAGCAACTCTTTGACGAGACGCTCGTTCGCACGCATCGCAAAGCTCTCCTGGTCTCGCGCTGCCCGCTTCCGGAAGTTCTCGAACTCCGCTGCGACGCGTTTCAGATCTGTCAGATGCTCTTCCGCCTGAGCCTCGGCGGCGGCGAGCCGCTCCTCGAGCGACTCGCCCTCCGCTTCGGTCTGTTCGACCTCGTCAAGCTGATCGTGAGCCGGATCACCGGCTTTTCGACTCGCGTGCAAGTCCGTCGGGAGAACCTCCCGGTTCCCCCGAACCCCCTCCACTGGTCCGCTATCGCGGACAGGCGGCTGCGTCGGCCGCCCGCTGCGAGGGTTCGACGCGTCGGTCACGACTTCGCCGCCTCTTCATCCACGATCTCAGCGTCCTCGATCACCTCGTCATCAGAGGCGCCCTCGTCGCCGTTCCCGGCCGTGGGCTGCTGGGCCGACGCCTGCTCGTAGAGAGCCGCCGCCAGCTTCTGCGAAGCCTCCTGCAGAGCTTCGGTCTTCGCGCGGATCTCGTTCACGTCCTCGCTTTCGAGCGCGCCGCGCAGCTCCATGATCCGGCCCTCGATCGTCGAGGCCTCGGACTCGTCGAGCTTGTCGCGGTGTTCTTTGAGCGTGCGCTCGGTCTGGTACGCAAGCGTCTCAGCGAGGTTCCGGGCGTCCGCGAGCTCCTTGAGCCGGCGGGCCTCGTCGGCGTGCGACTCCGCTTCGTGGATCATCTGCTCGACCTCTTCCTGCTTGAGGCCGGAGCCGCCCTCGATCCGGATCCGCTGCTCGTTCCCGGTGCCGAGGTCCTTCGCCGACACGTGGATGATCCCGTCCGCGTCGATGTCGAAGGTGACCTCGACCTGAGGCATGCCCCGCGGCGCCGCCGGAATGCCGACGAGCTGGAACTTCCCGAGCGTCTTGTTGAAGGCGATCATGTCCGACTCGCCCTGAGCGACGTGGACCTCGACCGACGGCTGGTTGTCCTCCGCCGTGGTGAAGGTCTCGGACTTCTTCGTCGGGATGGTCGTGTTGCGCTCGATCAGCCGCGTGAACACGCCGCCCTTCGTCTCGATGCCGAGCGAGAGGGGGGTCACGTCGAGCAGGAGCACGTCCTTGACCTCGCCGCGCAGCACGCCTCCCTGGATGGCCGCGCCGACTGCGACGACCTCGTCCGGGTTCACGCCCTTGTGCGGGTCCTTGCCGACGATCTCCTTGACCTTGTCCTGGACGGCCGGCATGCGGGTCATCCCGCCGACGAGGACGACGTGCTCGATCCCCGACGTGTCGACGCCGGAGTCCGCGATCGCCTGCTTGGTCGGGCCGACGGTCCGCTCGAGCAGCTCCGCCGTCAGCTCTTCGAGCTTCGCGCGCGTGAGCTGGAGGTCGAGGTGCTTCGGGCCCTCCGGCGTCGCCGTGATGAACGGCAGGTTGATCTGCGTCGTCATCGTGGACGACAGCTCGATCTTCGCCTTCTCCGCGGCCTCGTACAGCCGCTGGAGCGCCATCTTGTCCGCGGCCAGGTCGATGCCCTGGTCCTTCT
>JALYTD010000075.1 GCA_030854475.1 Actinomycetota bacterium | reverse complement strand
CCACCTGGCCGCTCGGCTGCCGCGCATCGGGTGGGCCACCCACCAGGCGGCGAAGGAGGCGGAGTGGCTGCCAAAACTCAGGCCGCGTTTGCCGCTTGCAGTTCCGGTGCAGTTGGCGATGGGGAATCCAGCTGAAGGCTACCCCTTCGAATGGTCCGTCTACGAGTGGTTGCCCGGCGAGAACGCCAACGGCACGATCGATGACCTGGATCAGGCGGCCGTCGATCTCGCCGCGTTCGTGAGCGCGCTGCGCCGGGTCGACACGACAGGTGCACATCCGCGTGAGACCGGCCGGCGAGGCGCACCGCTCGCTGAACTGGACGAAGACGTCCGTCGATCGATCGCAGAGCTCGGCGACCGAATCGACGCCGACGCTGCGCTCCCCTTATGGGAGGAGTCCCTCAACGCCCCGGCCTGGGAAGGCGAAGAGGTCTGGGTCCACGGCGACCTCTTGCCGGGGAACCTGCTCGTCGTCGACGGCCGCCTGTCAGCGGTGATCGACTTCGGCGCGCTCAACGTGGGCGATCCCGCGTGTGACCTGCAGCCGGCCTGGAACGTTTTCGAGGGCGACAGTCGCACGCGGTATCGAACCGAGCTTCAGGTCGACGACGCGTCGTGGTTGCGCGGCCGCGGCTGGGCCCTCTACCAGGCCGTGATGGCGCTGCCGTATTACCGGGACACCAACCCCGGCATGATCCGGCAGGCCTCGCACGCTCTCGCGCAAGTGCTCGCGGATCGCTGATGGAACCTCGGCGCATCGCGATCGTCGGCACCGGGCTGATCGGCGCCTCTGTCGGGCTGGCCGCGAAACGGGCCGGGGCGGAGGTCGTGACCGGCTACGACCCTGATGCCGACGCGCTCGGAACCGCGGCGGAGCGGGGCGCCGTCGACGAGCCGGCTGCCGACCTGGCGGAAGCCGTGCGCGAGGCCGACCTGGCCGTCGTGGCCGCGCCCGTCGCCGCGCTCCCCGCACAGGTAGCCGCGGTGCTGGAAGCGGCGCCCGACGGCTGCACGGTCACTGACGTCGGCTCCACCAAGGCCGCAGTCTGTGCGGCGGCGACGGCGCGGGCCCGCTTCATCGGAGGCCATCCCGTCACCGGCTCCGAAGCCCGAGGCCCGGAGCACGCCACCGCCGACCTGTTCGACGGCGCCACCTGGTTCCTGACGCCCCTCGCGGAGACCGAGCCGCCCCGCTACCGGCTCGTCCACGGGTTCGTCGGCGAGCTCGGCGCGAACCCGGTCGCCGTCGACCCGCAGGCGCATGACCGCCTCGTCGCGCTTACGAGCCACCTGCCGCATGCGCTCGCCAACCTGCTCGTGAATCAGGCCGGTGCGACCCGGATCGACGGCCACGAGCCACTTGCGGCCGCCGGGGGATCCCTCCGGGATATGACCAGGGTGGCCGGAGCCAACCCGCGGATCTGGGTCGACATCTTCATGGACAACTCGGCGGAGCTGGGCGAGGCGCTCGACGAGCACCGGCAGCGGATCGAGCAGCTCCAGACCGCTTTGCAGGCCGGCGACGCCGGCTTCCTCGCGCGCTGGATCGGCGAGGCCGGGCTCAACCGTCGCCGTATGCTCGAGGACGCCTATCCCGACCCCGGCGAGCTCCAGCGCCTGCGCGTCCACGTGCCCGACCGCCCCGGCGTGCTCGCCGGAATCACGCAGGCGCTCGGAGCGGAGCGGATCAACATCGAGGACTTCGAGCTCCATCACGTCTCGCCGGAGCGCGGCGGCACCCTCACGCTCCTGGTCACGGGCGAGAACGAGGCGGCGCGCGCGGCCACGCTGCTCGAGTCGCAGGGCTACGGCGTGTCGGTGTCGCCGGTGCTCGCGGACGAGCGATGAAGGTCGAGCCCGCGTCGTCGATGCGCGGCGACCTAGCCGTTCCGGGGGTCAAGGGCATCTCCCAGCGCGGAGTCCTGCTCGGCGCGATCGCCGACGGCGAGAGCAAGCTGCGCGGGTTCGGCCACTCCGAGGACACGGACGCGGCGATCTCGGCGGTTCGGGCGCTCGGCGTCGAGGTCGAGGAGCCGTCAGAGGACGTCGTGCGGATCAAGGGTCGCGGCCTGCGCGGGCTGACCGAGCCGGGGGGGCCGATCGACTGCGGCAACGCGGGCACCGTGCTGCGCCTGTTGGCTGGCGTGCTCGCGGGCCAGGACGGCCGCTTCGAGCTGACAGGCGACGAGTCGCTCTCCGCCCGTCCGGTCCGTGTCGACGAGCCCCTCAACCAGATGGGGGCGAAGGTGCAGACGACCGGCGGCCGGCCACCGGTCACGATCGAGGGCGCGAAGCTCAAGCCGATCCACTACGAACTCCCGGTCGCGAGCGCGCAGCTCAAGTCGAGCGTCCTCCTGGCCGGCCTCCTGGCGGAGGACGGCCCGACGACCGTGCGAGAGCCAGTCAAGACGCGCGACCATACGGAGCGGCTGCTGGCAGCCCTCGGTGTACGGGTCCGGCGCCAGGGCTCGGCGATCAGCGTGTGGCCCGTCGAGCGCCTGCCGCCGCTGTCGGTCGACATCCCCGGCGATTTTTCGTCGGCCGCGCCGTTCCTCGTCGCCGCCACCCTGCTCTCGGGGTCGGAGCTGCGCGTCCACGACGTGAACGTGAACCCGACCCGCACCGGCTTCCTCGACGTCCTCGAGCGGATGGGCGCCCGCATCAACGTCTTCAACCGGCGGCGCTGGGGCGGCGAGTACGTCGGCGACATCGAGGTGCATTCGGCCGAGCTGGTCGCCACGACGATCGAGCACGAGGAGGTCCCCTCGCTCGTGGACGAGCTGCCGCTGTTCGCGCTCACCGCTGCGAGCGCGCGCGGCGAGAGCCTCGTCAAGGGTGCGCAGGAGCTGCGAGTCAAGGAGACGGACCGCATCGACACCGTGGCGGAATCGCTGCGTGAGCTCGGCGTCCGCATCACGCCGGCCGCGGACGGCTTTCGCGTGCGTGGCGTCCCCACGCGGATCACGGGCGGGCGAATGAGCTCCCGCGGCGATCACCGGCTCGCGATGCTCGGGGGCGTGGCGGGCCTCGTGTCACGGGAAGGCGTGGACGTCGAGGACGCTCAGGCTGCGGCTGTAAGCTTCCCCGGGTTCTTCGAGCTGCTGGACTCGGTCAGCCAACGATGATCGTCGCCATCGACGGACCGGCGGGAGCCGGCAAGAGCACGGTCGCGAGGCGGCTCGCTGAGCGCCTCGGCTTTCGCTATCTCGACACCGGGGCGATGTACCGGGCGCTGACGTGGCTCGCAGTTGGGCAGAGCATCCCGCTCGGCGAGGGCGACCGTCTGGGACAGCTCGCGGCGGACTACCCCGTCACGCTCGACGAGGACGGCCGAGTCTGGATTGCCGACACCGATGTCACCGCGGCGATCCGCAAGTCGCGAATCGACCGCGTCGTGCCCGTCGTAGCTCGGCACCCGCAGGTCCGGACGATCATGCGCGAACGCCAGCGCGAGCTCGCGGATACAGGTGACGCCGTGATCGAGGGGCGGGACATCGGGACGGTGGTCTGCCCGGGCGCCGACGTGAAGGTCTATCTGAACGCGGAAACCGCCGTGCGCGCGCAGAGGCGGCTCTCCGAGCGGCCCGAGATCGGTGCCGACGCGCTCGCCACCGACCTGCGAATTCGCGACCAGAGCGACGCGGCCCGGATGCAACCCGCCGAGGACGCGATCCAGATCGACACCACCGAGCTCGACGTCGACGACGTAGTCGCAAGGATCGAGCAGCTAGTCCGCCAGCGCCTCCCGGCGTGAGCGAGGACAACGGCGGGGTGGCGGCGCCGCCGGAAGAGCTGGAGGGAACGGTCGCGATCGTCGGTTTCCCGAACGTGGGCAAGTCGACGCTCGTGAACCGCCTGACGGAATCGCGTGCCGCAGTCGTGCACGAGACGCCGGGGGTGACGCGTGATCGCAAGGAGCTGCTCGCGGACTGGAACGGGAAGCGCTTCCTGCTGATCGACACCGGGGGCATGGACGTGGCCGACCCAAACCCGATCACACGCTCGATCGTCGAGCAGGCGAGGGCGGCAGTCGAGGAGGCGGACCTCGTTGTGTTCCTCACCGACGCGCGCGCCGGGATCACTCCCGGCGACGAGGAGCTGGCCCAGATCCTGCGCCTGGCGCACAAGCCGGTCCTGCTCGTTGCGAACAAGATCGACGACCCCGACCAGGACGCGCTCGCGTTCGAGTTCCACCGGCTCGGGCTCGGCGACCCGATTCCGCTCTCCGCAATGCATGGCCACGGCACGGGCGACCTGCTGGACACGATCGTCGGGCGGCTGCCCGGGCGGGCGCGGCCGATCGCGAGCGAAGAGGCGATCCGGGTCGCGATCCTCGGCCGGCCGAACGTCGGGAAGTCGAGCCTACTGAACCGGCTCCTCGGCGAAGAGCGGACGATCGTGTCGGAGGTGCCGGGGACGACCCGCGACGCGATCGATACCGTGCTGCGGCGCGGCGACCGCGAGTTCGTCCTGATCGACACCGCCGGCCTACGCCGCAAGCGCCGGCAGCGGCAGGGCATCGAGTACTACTCGGAGCTGCGCGCCCTCGAAGCGGCCGAGCGCGCCGACGTGGCGATCGTCCTCGTCGACGCGAGCGAGGGTCTCGTCGACCAGGACCTCGCCGTCGCCGACATCGCGCGCAAGGCGCAGTCCTCGACGATCGTCGCCCTGGCGAAGTGGGACATCACGGAGATCGGGATCGACGACGTCCGCCCGCGGCTCGCCGACAAGCTGCGCCAGCGCCCGCCGGTGGTCGCGATCTCGGCCAAGTCCGGCCGTGGCATCGACCGCCTGCTCGATCGAATCGAGGAGCAGTTCGAGAAGCACACGAGCCGGATTTCCACGGGCGAGCTGAACCGGTTCCTCGGCGAGCTTCGCGAGGCGCGCCAGCCTCCGGTCAAGGGCGGGAAGCGCCTGAACCTCCTGTACGGCACGCAAACGCGCACGAGGCCGCCTCGGTTCCGCTTCTTCGTGAACGATCCGGGCTTGATCACTCGCGACTACGGCTACTGGGTGGAGAACCAGCTGCGCGAGCGCTTCGAGCTCCAGGGAGTGCCGGTGGCGATCGACTTCGTGAGGCGCTCGTGAGGTTCGTCGTCGTCGGCTGCGGCGCCTGGGGGACCGCCTTCGCGCGGCTGCTCGCCGAGCGTGGTCACGAGGTCTCGCTCGCTTGCCGCGACCCGGAGCAGGCGCGCGCGATCGAGGAGACCGGCCACAACCCGCGCTACCTGCCCACCGCCGACCTCTCGGGTGTCAGAGCGACGACGGTTGCCGAGGCGCCGTTCGAGGAGGCCGACGTGGTCGTGGTCGCGGTGCCGAGCGACGCGTTCCGGGAAGTTGTCGAGGCGCTGCCCGGATCCGCTCCGGTCCTGAGCCTCGCGAAAGGCCTCGACCCAGCGACCGGCCGGCGGCTCTCGACGCTCGTCCAGAATCGTCCTGTCGCGGCGCTATCGGGCCCGAACTTCGCGGAGGAGGTCGCCGACGGATTGCCGGGAGCCGCCGTGATCGCGAGCGAGGACCACGAGCTCGCGCTTGAGTTGCAGCAGGCGATCTCCTCGGGCGTCTTCCGCGTCTACGTGAACGAGGACTTGCCCGGCGTCGAGCTCTGTGCCGCGGCGAAGAACGTGATCGCGCTCGCGGCCGGAGCGGTCGACGGCCTCGGAGTCGGCGACAACGCCAAGGCGGCGCTGATCACTCGAGGGCTGGCCGAGATGGCGAGGCTCGGCGAGGCGGCCGGCGCGCGGCCCGAGACGTTCGCCGGTCTCGCGGGCATGGGCGACCTGATCGTCACCTGCTGGAGCCGCCACGGGAGGAACCGCCAGGCGGGGGAGCTGATCGCGCGCGGTGCGTCCCCTGAGGAGGCGGCCGCCGAGATCGGTACCGTGGAGGGGCTAACCACAGCACCGGTCCTCCACGGACTGGCGCGGGAGCTCGAGATCGAGCTGCCGATCACCGAGGGGGTCTGCCGTGTCCTGGGCGGAGAGGACCTGCAAGAGTTAGCTGCGAGCTTGATGGGCAGGGAGCCGACGAGAGAATGAGGGGCAAGATGAGATTTCGAGCAATCAGCACAGGGTTCGTTGTTTCGATCGCGCTCGCCGTGGCGGGCTGCGGCGGCGGTGGGGGCGGCGCAGCAGCGAGCGGAGGGGGCGCGGACGTCGCTCCGGCCGGCACCCCGGTCTTCGTTTCGATCAACACCGACCTCGGGTCGAGCCAATGGGACAAGCTCAAAGCGCTGATCAACAAGTTCCCGGACCACCGGCAGGCTGAGGTGCTGCTCCGGAGCGCGCTCTCGGGCCAGGGCGGTCTCGACTATGAGAACGACGTCAAGCCCGCGCTGGGCAAGACCGTCGACATCATCTGGCTCGATCTTCAGAACAGCGGCAGCAACCTCGTATTGGTCACACAGCCCAAGGACGAGGGGAAGTTCAAGGACCTGATCGCGAAAGCCGGTAAGAGCGGCGGCAGCAAGACCTACTCCGCGAAGGTCGGCGACTGGTGGGCGATCTCCAACTCGCAGTCCGCGCTCGACTCCTTCAAGCAGGCCTCAGGCGGCAAGAACCTCTCGGGCGACCCGAATTTCAAGGACGCGATGGGCCAGATCTCGGGCGATGCGCTGCTGACCGCGTACGTGGACGGCCAGGCGTTGGCCAACGCCTTCCCCACGACCACGATTGCGACCGGCCGCCCCGCGCCCTTCGACCTCGACAAGCTCGACTACATCGCGGTCGGAGCCTCGGCGCAAGACGAGGGGTTGCAGCTCGAGGGCGCCCTCAAGGGTGCAGGCGGGCCCGGAGTGGGCGCGTCGCCGTTCAAGTCCAAGCTGATCTCCGGTGTTCCGGAAGGGGCGCTGGCCTTCGCGGACTTCCACGGCGGTGTGGCGCTTGACCAGCAGATTCAGTCGCTACAGGGCTTGCCGCAGTTCCAGCGCTCGCAGCGCCAATTCGAGCAGGCGCTCGGAGTTCGGCTCGAACAGGTGCTCGCACTGCTCCACAACGAGGTCGCGCTCTACGTGCGCCCCGGCGCGCCCTTGCCCGAGTTCACCCTGGTGCTCGAGGAGCCGAACGTCCCAAGCGCGCTCGCGACGCTGAACACGATTGCGACGCGCGCGGCTAGGCTGGGCAACGGCACGGTCACGACCGGGAACGAGGGCGGCGTCGCGACGAAGACGGTGCGGTTCAAGACGTACGCCGTCACCTTTGCGGGCTTCGACGACCGGATCGTGATCACCACGGGTGCGAGCGGAATCCGGGACTATCGCGCGGACGGGCCGAAGCTCTCCGACGACGCCGTCTACAAGGACGCCACGGGCTCGGCCGGCGTGCCGGACAAGAGCAGTGGGCTCCTGTACGTCAACCTCAAGGACGGGATCCCGCTGATCGAGAACTTCGCGACGAGCACCGGGCGGAATCTGCCACCGCTCGTCGCGCGCAACCTCGCTCCGCTCCGCTCCTTCGTGGCGTACGGGACGGGGAAGACCGACTCGGCGAAGTTCACCGCATTCCTGCAGATCAAGTAGCGTTCCCGCACGTGCCGGGCCGAGAGCTTCTGTTCACGTCCGAGTCGGTCACGGAGGGTCATCCCGACAAGATCGCCGACCAGGTGTCGGATGCCGTCCTCGACGAGGTGCTGCGAGACGACCCCGAGGGGCGCGTCGCCTGCGAGACCCTGATCACGACCGGTCTCGTCGTCGTGGCGGGGGAAATTACGACCGAGACCTACGTCGACATCCCGCGCGTCGTGCGCGCGAAGATCGCCGAGATCGGCTACACGCACTCGGAGTGGGGTTTCGACGCGACGACCTGCGGCGTGGTCGCGGCGATCGACGAGCAGTCGCCGGACATCGCGCAGGGCGTCGACTCGGCCTACGAGGTGCAGCATGACCCCGGCGACGACGATCCGCTCGACCGGATCGGCGCGGGTGACCAGGGAATGATGTTCGGGTACGCCACGCGCGAGACCGACGAGCTGATGCCGCTCCCGATCATGCTCGCGCACAAAATCTGCAAGCGCCTGTCCGAGGTGCGGAAGGTCGGCGAGTTGCCATACCTACGGCCGGACGGCAAGGCGCAGGTCACAGTGCGGTACGAGATCGACGACCACGGACGGCAGACCCCAGTGGAGATCGACCGCATTCTCGTCTCGACCCAACACGCCGAAGGCTGCGATGCCGACTCGCTGATCAAGCCGGACCTGATCGACCGCGTGTTGCGCCCGATCCTGCCGAGTGACCTCTACGACGCGAAGCGCTTGGAGGCCGACCGCGACTTCGTCTACGTCAACCCGACCGGCAAGTTCGTGATCGGCGGGCCGATGGGCGACACGGGAGTGACGGGGCGGAAGATCATCGTCGACACGTACGGCGGTGCCGCACGGCACGGCGGCGGTGCGTTCTCGGGAAAGGATCCGACGAAGGTCGATCGCTCGGCCGCCTATGCGGCGCGGCACGTGGCCAAGAACATCGTCGCGGCTGGGCTTGCGGACCGGTGCGAGGTGAACGTCGCGTACGCGATCGGCGTCGCGCATCCGGTCTCGATCGCGGTTCAGACCTTTGGCACCGAGCACGTGCCCGTGGCGCGGATCGAGGAGCTGACGCGTGAGCACT
This sequence comes from Actinomycetota bacterium, assembly GCA_030854475.1. Classification (GTDB taxonomy): domain Bacteria; phylum Actinomycetota; class Thermoleophilia; order Gaiellales; family Gaiellaceae; genus JALYTD01. The sequence goes on along the minus strand of JALYTD010000075.1, from coordinate 34,849 downwards.
TCGACCTGCGGCCCGCCGCGATCCTGCGCGACCTGGATCTTCGCCGGCCGATCTATGCCAAGACGGCGGCGTACGGGCACTTCGGCCGCGACGAGGCCGACTTCACGTGGGAGCGCACGGACAAGGCGGACGCTCTGCGCGAGGCTGCGGGCCTAGGCGCTGCGGCCGAGGCGACGACGGCCTAGCCCCGCGATCGAAGCGGCGGCTCGTGTCACCAACCGCCGCGTCTGCCCGAGCCGTGCCCGCGTGCAACCGGTCCCGGTGCCAGCCAACGTTACGAGAGTGTGACGAACAATCCACAGGGTCTCTGGAGGCCCTGCAGCTGAGATTGTTTTGCGGTCGCCCGCTTGGTGCCAGGCACCGAACCGCGCGCGTGACGAAACGCGCGCGTGACTGTTCAAGCGGCGCGTGGGGCCTTCGACGACGCCAGGGCCTGTTAGTCCGGCTCCGCCGGTACCGCGCTCAGTAGCTCGGTCACGGTCACCAGCTCGTACCCCTGCCGCTGCAGCTCCGGTACGAGCCGTCTCACCGCCTCGACGGTCGGCCCGCAATCGCGTCGCGCCTGGCTCCAGTACGGCGGGAACCCGTCGTGGAGGTCGACGATGGCGCGCGGCTGGGCTCCTGCCAGCACCGAATCCACGATCGCGTCCGCAGTGCGTTCGGCCCGCCAGTCCTCGGGGTTCACGGAGCAGCCCACGTCGACCAGTCCCACTCGGGCGACGACGTCGAGCACGCGCGCGTCCTTCCTGAACGCGGGGGCGCGGAACAGCCGCGGGCCGTTCCCGGTCGCCGCTGCGATCGCGGCGCTCGTGCGCGCGAGCTCGTCCTCGATTGCGTCATCGTCGAGATCGGGCAGGTCCGCGTGCGTGAACGTGTGATTACCCAGGTCGTGACCCGCCTCGGCAATCTCGCGTGTCAGAGCAGGGCGTCGCGCCACCCACTCGCCCAGGACGAAGAACGTGGCCCGAGCGTCGTGCTCCCCGAGGAGTCGCAGAATCTCTGGCGTCCAGTCCGACGGGCCGTCGTCGAAGGTCAGCGCGATTCGTTTCAAACTGCGGGGCGCACGAACAGGCCGCTTGCCGCCTTCTCCCCGACCGCCTTCTCGGCGCCGTCGATCCGAACCGTGAACTGCCCCGCCGCGGGTTGAGTCTCGCGTACCTCGACCTCGGCCCCGGGCACGAGCCCCTGGTCGTAGAACCAGTGCAGTAGATCGCCGTCGTGCTCGGCCAGCCGCACGATCGTCGCGCGCGCCCCGGGCTCCAGCTCGGCGAGCGCCGTCAGCTCGTTGTTCTCCGCCTGCTCCCGCTCGGGATCGACCGGCCAGCCGTGCGGACAGCGCTCGGGATTGCCGAGCTGCTCGTCGATTCGCGCGACCATGTCGTCGTCGAACGTGTCCCCCAGCGTGTCGGCGTGGATGTGCGCTTCCGCTGCGGTGTAGCCCATGAAGTCCGTGAGCAGACGCTCGATGATCCGGTGCTTGCGGACGACACGCTCCGCACGCTCCTGGCCGGAGGCCGTCAGGATCGCCTCCTTCTGCTCGCCGCGCTCGACGAGGCCCTCACCCTCGAGTCGCTTCAACATCTCGCCGGCGGAAGCGCGCGAGACGCCGAGCATCTCGGCGACGCGCGAGGCGAGCGTGGGGGAGCCGGATGACTGCGGCCGATACTCGCCGATCGGAAACGCGAGGAAATAGATCGTTTCCAGGTATTCGTCGACCGAATGGCCCTGTGCCATGTCCCAACTGTATCCCTGTATTAGTCCTGTAAGGTGAGCCTTACAAGTGTCGACCGCCCAGGTCTTGCTACTCGGTGCTCTAGCGGGCGCCACGATCTTCGTCGGCCTCCCGATGGGCCGTGTCCAGGGCAGCAGCGCGAGCCTGAAGGCGTTCTTCAGCGCGACCGCGACCGGGATCCTGCTCTTTCTCTTCTGGGACGTAACGTCTGAGGTCGTCCGGCCGGTCGAGACGGCGCTCGACGGGAGGCACTGGGACGAGTTCTCGGGCTACTCCGCGCTCGCCGGCGGCGGCTTCGCTGCGGGCCTGCTCGGTCTCGTCTACTACCAGTCCTGGATGAAGGCGCGACAGCGGAAGGCGTTTCTCGGCCCCGGGGCCGCGGCTGCGTCCGAGTTCGATCAGGGCGTCCACACGGGGCTGTCACCGGCTCAGTGGCTCGCTGTGCTGATCGCGACCGGGATCGGGCTGCACAACTTCTCCGAAGGGCTCGCGATCGGACAGGCGGCGGCGGACAACTCGCTCAAGAGCCTTGCGTTCGTGCTCGTGATCGGGTTCGCGCTGCACAACGCGACGGAGGGCTTCGGGATCGTCGCGCCGATGGCGGGTGATGCGACGCGGCCGAGCTGGCGCTTTCTCGCGTTGCTCGGTTTGATCGGCGGCGTACCCACGTTCTTCGGGACGCTCATCGGTCACTCGTGGACGAACGAGGCGGTCTCGGTCGCGTTCTTCGCTCTCGCGGCAGGCTCGATCCTCTACGTCGTGATCGAGCTGCTCAACGTCTGCCGGCGATTCACGAGCTCTGTAGTCACGAGCTGGGGCATCCTCCTCGGCCTCGTGCTCGGCTTCGCCACCGACTTCATTCTCCACGCCGCAGGCGTCTAGCTCCGACCCGGAGGCTACGCTCGCCAGCGTGAGCCGTTTCGGCACGGTGTACCCGCTCGTCACTTCGAGAGCCCTCGCGCGCGAGTTCACCTATGAGCTGCCAGACGGCGTGGAGAAGGGCGCCGTCGTCACCGTGCCCTTCGGGCGCTCCAGGCGGCGAGGAGTCGTCGTCGAGGTCGGCCGAGAGCCGCCGCCGGGGATCAAGGCGATACCGGTCGAGCGGGTCGAGGACGAGCTGCCGCCCGCGCTCGTCGACCTCGCGCTGTGGGTCGCGGATTACTACGGGTCCACGCCTGGCCGCGCGCTCGAGCTGATCGCGCCGGTGAAGCGAAAGCGGCGGAAGGAGCAGCCGTCGCCGGCGGAGCGGCAGTCACTCGAGGGTGAGGCAGAGCCCGCCAGGCTCAGCGAGTCCCAGGACGCAGCCGTGCGCCGGATCGTCGGGGAGCTGGACAGCGGGAACGGCAGCCACTTCCTGCTCTACGGGGCGACCGGAAGCGGCAAGACCGAGGTCTACCTCCAGGCCTGCGCCCAGGCGCTCGACCGGGGCCTCGGCGCAATCGTGCTCGTTCCGGAGATCGCGCTCACGCCTCAGACCGTGGGGAGGTTCCGAGCCCGCTTCGGCGACTCGGTCGCCTTGCTCCACTCGGGGCTCTCGGACGCCGAGCGACGCGACGAGCGCGAGCGCATCACGAGCGGCGCCGCGCGGGTCGTCGTGGGCGCACGCTCCGCGATCTTTGCTCCCGTGCGGGGCCTCGGGCTCATCTGCATCGACGAGGAGCACGATCCCTCGTACAAGCAGGAATCAGACCCGCGCTACGACGCGCGCACCGTGGCCGCCAAGCGCGCCTCGCTCGAGAACGCGGTCGCCGTCTACGGCAGCGCGACACCCCGACCCGAGAGCTGGGCGACACTCGAGCGCCTCGAGCTCGGCGGCCGCCTCAAGGGCTCACTGCCGCCGGTGAAGATCGTCGACCTCAGGCGCGAGGCCGGTTACCCGCTGTCGGCGCCCCTGCTCGAGCAGCTCGGCGCGATCTCGGAGGGCGGCGGCAAGGCGATCCTGCTGCTCAACCGGCGCGGTGTCGCGCCGGCGCTGCATTGCCGCGCGTGCGGCACGACACCGCGCTGCGTCTCGTGCGACGTGGCGCTCGTCCTGCACCGGGACGGCGACCTTCGCTGCCACCACTGCGGCTACGTCGAGCCGGCACCCGAGTTGTGCCCGGCGTGCCGGTCGACCGAGCTGGCGCGGATCGGCGCGGGCACGCAGAGGCTCGAGCGGGAGCTGGAAGAGCGAGTGCCGGGGCTGGAGCTGTTCCGCCTGGACGCGGACACGGTCGCCAAGCCGGACGAGCTCACGGCTACGCTGCGCCGGTTCTCGGTAGCCGACCGCGCCGTGCTGCTGGGAACGCAGATGGTGGCGAAGGGACATCACTTCGGCGGCGTGGCGCTGGCCGCAGTGGTCGACGCCGACACCGGCCTCGGACTGCCCGACTTCCGCGCCGAGGAGCGGACGTTCCAGCTCGTCACCCAGCTCGCCGGCCGCAGCGGTCGCGACGCACCGGGCCGTGTGCTCGTACAGACCTTTCAGCCGGATTCGCGCCCGATCGAGCTCGCGGCACGCCACGACGTGCCTCGTTTCCTGGCCGGCGAGCTCGAGCGCCGGCGCGAGCTGGGCTACCCGCCGTTCCGCCACCTTGTACGGATCCTTGTCTCGGGCCTGGAGCTCGAGCCGACGACGCGTCTCTTGGAGGAGCTGAAAGCAGGGCTCGCCGGCGCCCCCGGCGACGTGCTCGGCCCGGCGCCGCTCTTCCGGCTCCGCGGCCGCCATCGCGCGCAGCTCGTGGCCAAGACCGAGCAACCGCGACGAGTGGCCGCACGGGCGGCCGAGCTGCTTGCGGCGGCCGCGCCGGCGATGCGGAAAGCGGGCTTGACCGCGGTCGTCGACGTCGACCCGCAGAGCCTGTAGTCACCCCGGATCGCCGCAGTACACTGGCGATCTGTGGCCGAGGTGGGTGAGCTCAAGACCGACAAGCTGGACCCGGAGCGCGAGGCGCGACGGCGGCTGGCGCTCGCCCAGATTCGCCAGTACCCCGATCCTGCTCTGCGGATGCGCGCGAACGAGGTCGAGTCGTTCGACGAGGATCTCGCTGCGCTCGTGGAGCGGCTCATCTCCCTGATGCAGGACTCGAACGGCGTTGGTCTCGCGGCGACCCAGATCGGCATTCTTCGCCGGGTCTTCGTCTTTCAGCCGAACGGCGCTCGCCCCGACGACGAGGAAGAGGCCGAGGCAGAGTCGGAGCCGCCCAGAGCTCTTGTGAACCCGCGCATCGTGGCGACCTCGGATGAGAAGGAGGGGGATGACGAGGGTTGCCTTTCGCTCCAGGGCGTCCAGGTTCCGGTCGAGCGACACCTGACGGTGACGGTCGAAGCGACCGACCCCGAGGGCAACGAGGTCACGCTCGAGCTCGAGGGGCACCCGGCACGAATCGTCCAACACGAGGTCGACCATCTCGACGGCGTCCTGATGCTCGACCGCACGACGCCGGAGAGCCGGCGGGAGGCGCTCGGGCTCCTCAGGCCGCAGGCGTCCGTCCCGCGCGGGTACTAGCTTGGCCCGGATAGCCGTCGCCGCCACGGCGCCGTTCGGCGCCGACGTGCTCGGTGCGCTGACCAAGCGTCACGAGATCGCGTACGTGCTGACGCGCCCCGACCAGCCGAAGGGTCGTGGCCGCCGAGTCGCTCCGCCGCCGGCGAAGGAGGCCGCGGAGCGTCTGGGCGTCGAGGTACGCCAGCCGGAGCGGATCGAGGACGACTTCGACCCCGGTGTGGACGCCGTGATCGTCGTCGCGTACGGGCTGCTCATTCCCGAGGCAGCGCTGGAGCGGGCACTCTGGCTCAACGTTCACCCGTCGCTGCTCCCCCGCTGGCGCGGCGCGGCGCCGGTCGAGCGGGCGCTGATGGCCGGCGACGAGGAGACTGGGGTCACGGTCCACCGAACGGTCAAGGAGCTCGATGCGGGGCCGGTCTCCGGCTTGGCCCGTTTCGCGATCGGCGTTGACGACACCGCGGGAGACGTCTTTGCCCGCGCCGCGGAGCTCGCCGTGGGCCTGGTGGACGAGGCGCTGGAGACCGACCCCGCGACCTACGAGCCCCAGGGCGAAGGCGCGACCTATGCGGAGAAGATCACGCCGGCCGACCGCGAGCTCGACTGGTCGCGCCCGCCTCAGGAGCTGCACGACCGAATCCGCGCTCTCTCGCCGCACATCGGCGCCCGCGGTGACCTGGACGGCCATCCCGTGCTCGTCTGGCGCTCGCGTCTCGACGACGGGCAGCTCGAGCTCCTCGAGGTCCAGCCCGAAGGAAAGCGCCGCATGAGCTACGACGAGTACCTTCGTGGCCGCCGCTAGCTCACGCTCGGCCGCATTCGACGTCGTGCAGCGCGTCTTCGAGGAAGGCGCGTATGCGGACCGGGCCTTTCGCTCTGCGGCCGAGCCGCTGGAGGGCCGCGATCGCGCCTTCGCGCAGCGGCTCGCTTACGGGACGATCCAGCACGCACGCACGCTCGATCATGCGATCGAGACGCTCGGTCGCCGGCCGGTGCGCAAGCTCGACCCGCCCGTGCGCGCGGCGTTGCGTCTCGGCGCGTACCAGTTGGCGGAGCTCGCAGTCCCGCCGCACGCGGCCGTGAATGAAACCGTGGAGCTCGTCCGGGCTGCCGGCCTCGAGCGAGCCGTGCCGTTCGCGAACGCGGTCATGCGCCGCCTCGCCGACGGCATCGGCCCGCTGCTCGACTCGCTTCCGGACGGCGCGCTCAAGCTCTCGTACCCGGACTGGATCGCGCAGGTCTGGATCCGCGATCTGGGGCGAGAGCAGGCACTCGCGCTCATGCGTGCACAGAACGAGCCGGCCGAGACGGTCGTTCGCCTCGTGCGAGGGGAGATCGACGGCGAGCCCACCGACATCCCGGGCGCCTACCGCGTCGACCGGGTCGACGAGGAAGCGGTGGCGGCAGGGCGGATCTGGCCGCAGAGCCGTGGCTCGCAGCTGGCGGGGCTCTGCGTCGCCTCGACCGACCGCGACCGCGTGCTCGACGTCTGCGCGGCGCCGGGAGGCAAGGCCACCCAGCTCGCCGGGGCGGTGACGGCGGTGGAGAAGCATCCGGGTCGAGCGCGCGAGTTGGAGGAAAACCGCGACCGCCTCGGGGCGACGAACGTGACCGTCGTGTGCGCAGACGCGCTCGACCTTCCAGTCGAGCTGCGCGACTTCGACAAGGCCCTCGTCGATGCGCCCTGCTCGGGCCTCGGCGTGCTGGCCGCCAGGCCGGATCTGCGCTGGCGAGCCCAGCCGCTGCCCGAGGTTCAGCTCAGCCTGCTCCGCGCTGCGGCCGAGCGGGTCAAGCCGGGGGGAACGATCGTCTACTCGGTCTGCACGATCAACGCCGACGAGAACGAGGCCGTGGTCGACGCCTCCGGCCTCGGCGTGGAGTCATTGGGCGAGGAATGGCCGCAGTTCGCGCATCCCAAGCGGCCCGAGTTCCTGCTCACGCTGCCCCACGTGCACGGTACGAGCGGATTCTTCGTCGCCCGGCTGGGCACCTAAGATCGACCCCGTGGCCTGGGACGACTGGATCCGCACTGTCGAGATCGAGCCGTCCCTCTACGCCGCCGACTTCGCGAGCCTGGGTGCGCAGGTCGATGCGCTGCTGCACGGCGAGGCCCGCGTTTTCCACTGGGACGTGGGTGACGGGCACTTCGTCGAGCCGATCACGATGGGCCCGGTCGTGATGCGATGGATCTCCGAGCGCGTCCACGCCCTCGGCGGGGTGCTCGACGTGCATCTGATGGTCGACCAGCCGCAGAAGCACTTCCGGCAATTCGCCGAGGCGGGGGCCGACAGCGTTACCTTCCACTTCGAGGCCGTCGACGACGCCGAGGCGACCGCGCGAGCAGCGCGCGAGCTCGGGCTACAGGCCGGCCTCGCCGTCAACCCGTCGACGAAGGTCGAGGACGTCGCCGCGCCCGCGATGGCCGCGCAGGTCGATCTCGTCCTCTGCATGAGTGTCCACCCGGGATATTCAGGCCAGGAGTTCCTGCCGGGCTCGCTCGACCGCCTGCGGTGGCTCCGGGCCGCGCTTCCGCGCACCATGCACCTCCAGGTCGACGGCGGCATCACGCACGAGAATGTGCGCGACGCGCACGAAGCCGGGGCGGACTTGCTCGTGGCCGCGTCGGCGATCTTCGGCTACGAGGATCTTCCCCGGTCGTATCGCCGCCTGGTACAAGCACTGGCGTGAGGGAGATCGAACGCGCGCTCGAGCTCGCGGAGCGCGGACGCGGAACGACGCATCCGAACCCGATCGTCGGGGCGGTGATCGCGCGTGACGGCGAGGTGGTCGGCGAGGGCTGGCACGAGCGCAAGGGCGAGCCGCACGCCGAGGCGCACGCTCTGGCGGCGGCAGGCGAGCGGGCGCGCGGGGCCACGCTGTACGTGAGCCTGGAGCCTTGCGCGAGCCTCGGATCGACCCCGCCCTGTTCGCAGGCCGTGATCGAGGCGGGAATCGCCCGTGTGGTGATGGCGGCGCGCGATCCGAATCCCGCCGCTGCGGGCGGCCTCGAGCAGCTCCAGGCGGCTGGTGTCGAGACGGAGCTGGTCGACGGCGACCTGGCCTTCCGCGCACGTCAGCAGAACGAGGCGTGGCGGACGTGGGTCGCGCTGGGCCGTCCCTTCGTCACCTACAAGGCGGCGGTCACGCTCGACGGGCGCGTGACGGTGCCCGGCTCCCGCTGGGTCTCCGGGGAGGAGAGCCGCCGCCGAGTGCACGAGCTGCGCGCTGCTTCGGACGCGGTCGCGGTCGGCATGGGCACGTTGCGCGCCGACGATCCGCGGCTGACGGCCCGGGATGTCGACGCTGTCGAGCAGCCCCGGCGCCTCGTGTTCGGGCGCGGGCCGCTGCCGGACGGTTCCGGGCTCGAGCTGCTGGCCGGGGGGCTCGAGGAGGAGCTTGCACGGCTCGGCGCCGAAGGTGTGCAGTCGCTCCTGCTGGAAGGAGGGCCGACGCTCGCGACCTCGTTCGTCAGGGCCGGTCTCGTGGACAAGCTGCTTCTGTTCGTCGCTCCGACGCTCGCCGGGGCCGGCCCGTCGTTCCTCGGTGAGCTCGACGAACCGCTCGCCCTGGCCCGTTTGGGCGTCGAGCGGGTAGGTCAGGATCTGCTCCTGAGCGGCTACGTCCACGAGCCCTGAGAGCTCAGTAGCCTTCCCGGTGTGTTCACGGGAATCGTGCGGGAGCGCGGCAAAGTCGCGTCGTTCGAGGACGGTCGGCTCGTGGTCGAGTCGACCCTCGAGCCGGCGATCGGCGATTCGGTCGCCGTCGACGGTGTCTGCCTGACGGTCGTCGAGGCGCAGAACGGGTCGCTCGCGTTCGACTTGATGCCGGAGAGTCTCGCGCGCGCGAAAGCATTCGGCTCCGAGGTCAACCTGGAGCCCGCGCTGCGAGTCGGCGACCCACTCGGAGGTCAGATCGTCCAGGGCCACATCGACGGCAGCGGCCGGGTCCGGAGCGTCGAGCAGGACGCCGAGAGCAAGCGGGTCTGGTTCGACGCGCCGCCGGACGTGCTCCGCTACTGCATCGAGAAGGGCTCGATCGCGGTCGACGGCGTCGCCCTCACCGTGACGGCGCTCGACGACACCGGGTTCGAGGTGGCGCTCGTGCAGCACACACTGGCCGAGACCACGCTCGGAGCGGCCCAGCCGGGTGACGAGGTGAACCTCGAGGTCGACGTGCTCGCGAAGTACGTCGAGCGTCTCGTCAAGCGTTGAATCCGCTGACCCGCGGTACGATCACGTTGATGAGCCACGTCGAGCAGCAAACGCCGTTCGCCACCATCGAGGAGGCGATTGAGGACATCCGCGAGGGCAAGTTCGTTGTCGTCGTCGACGCCGCGGACCGCGAGAACGAGGGCGACCTCACGATTGCGGCGCAATTCGCGACTCCCGAGGCGATCAACTTCATGGCCACGCACGCGCGTGGGCTCATCTGCCTGTGCCTGACCGAGGACCGTTGTGACGAGCTCGGCTTGAAGCCGATGACGGATCGCAACGAGACGCCCTTCGGCACCGCGTTCACGATCTCGATCGAGGCGCGCGACGGGATCACGACCGGCATTTCCGCGCACGACCGCTCGCGCACGATCCAGGTTGCGATCGACCGCACCAAGGGGCGCGACGACATCGTCGAGCCTGGGCACGTGTTCCCGCTGCGCTCGCGCGACGGCGGAGTGCTGCGCCGCGCCGGCCAGACCGAGGCCGCGGTCGATCTCGCGCGGCTGGCCGGGCTCAGTCCCGCCGGCGTTGTCTGCGAGGTCATGAATCCCGACGGGACGATGGCGCGAGTACCCGACCTGATCCCGTATTGCGCCGAGCACGGCCTCAAGATGGTCACCGTCGCCGACCTGATCGAGTACCGGCGGCGCCACGAGAAGCTCGTCGAGCGGACCGCTTCGGTACGCCTGCCTACCGAGTACGGAGAGTTTTCCGCGGTCGCGTTCCGCGAGACCTTGACCGGGAAGCATCACGTCGCGCTCGTCAAGGGCGATGTCGCCGGCGTCCACGACGTGCTCGTGCGCGTCCACTCCGAGTGTCTCACCGGTGACGTCTTCCACTCGCTGCGCTGCGACTGCGGGGAGCAACTCGAGCAGGCGCTGCTGCAGATCGGCAGGGAAGACCGCGGCGTCCTGCTCTACATGGCCCAGGAGGGCCGCGGCATCGGGCTCCTGAACAAGTTGCGCGCTTACGAGCTGCAGGAGGCCGGCCTGGACACCGTCGAAGCGAATCTCGAGCTCGGCTTCCCCGAGGATGCGCGCGAGTGGGGGATCGGCAACCAGATCCTCGCCGACCTCGGCCTGTCCACGATCCGGATCCTCACGAACAACCCGAAGAAGATCAGCGGGCTCGAGGGATACGGGCTGACGGTGACCGAGCAGGTGCCGATCGAGGTGCCTCCGAACGCCGAGAACCGCCGCTACCTGGCCACCAAGCGCCAGAAGCTCTCGCACCGCCTGCACCACCAGGATCTCCGCTTCGACCCGGAGCAGGACGAGTGAGCGATCGCATCGAAGGCGCTCGCGACGAAGGCTGGCCGTCGCTCGACAGGCACCCGGAGCTCGAGGAACGCGACGAGGTCGAGGAGCTCGAGGAGGCCGAGGAGGGAGAGAAGCCCGAGGAGCCGGTCGCGGAAGCGCTGCCGGACCCCACGCCCGACCCCGAGCCGCCCGCCGAAGAGGACGAGCTTCCACGCTTGCGCACGCCCGACCATGTCGAGGGCGGGCTCGAGATTCCGGCCGGCTACAACGTCCTCACCGGGACGCCCACCGGCGGCCGGCGCACGGTTGCGGTGGCGGTCAGCCGGTTCAACGGCAAGATCACCGGGCAGCTGCTCGACGGCGCGCTCCGTGAGCTCGAGCACGCCGGCGTGGCCCGCGAGGCCGTGACCGTGATGGAGGTTCCAGGCGCGTTCGAGCTGCCGCTGGCGGCCATGGCGCTGGCGAAGTCTCGCCGCTACGCCTGCGTGATCGCGCTGGGCTGCGTGATCCGGGGCGAGACGCCGCATTTCGACTTCATCGCCGCAGAGGCGGCCAGCGGTCTGCAAGTGGCCGCGCTCGAGACCGGCATCCCGATCTCGTTCGGGGTGCTCACGTGCGACACGGAGGCGCAGGCTGAGGCGCGGGTGGACAAGGGCGCCGACGCAGTCCGCAGCGCGCTCGAGATGGCCGACCTCTTCCAGCAGCTGATGGGCGGCCCGGCCGCGGCGTTCGGTCCATGAGGGACTGTCCCAGCCTCCCCGGAACCGTCCACTAAGGACCAGCCTCAGGGACAGTCCCTGGCGGGAGAGTCCCTGAGCTACACTGCGCCGCCGATGTCCAAGATCTGCGCAATCTGTGGCAAGAAGCCGTCTTTCGGTAACAACCGAAGCCACTCGATGGTGGCCACGAGGCGGCGCTTCAACCCGAACCTCCAGCGCGTTCGCGTCGTACTCGATGGCAAAGCGACGCGCGCCTATGTCTGCACGCGCTGTTTGAAGGCCAACAAGGTCGAAAAAGCGCTGTAGCGGCGCAACCGCGCCCTCTCGGCCGGGCGTCTAATTCACGCAGTGGCCGATCCTGAATCGAGACTGTCATCTCCGCACGGCCGGATCACGATCTCGAGCGCCGTCGTGGCCCAGATCGTCGCCCGCACGGCGGTCGAGTGTTACGGAGTCGTCGGGATGGTCGCGCGAGGGCGCGAGCGCGTCGCGAAGCTGCTGCCGCGCGGGCGCGCGCTACAGGGGATCACGGTCTCGAGCAACGGCAACGGTGTCGAGATCGACGTGCACGTCGTCGTCGAGCACGGGCTCAACCTCGCCGAGGTCGCAAACACCGTTCGCTCGCGGGTCGCGTACGAGGTGGAGCGCCTGACGGGGGTGCCGGTCGCGTCGATCGACGTGCACATCGAGGACGTCCGGAGATCGGCTTGAACGAGCGCGAGCGCGTGCTCGAGCTGGCGCGGGCCGCCGCCGAGTCGCTCGAGCGCAGCCGAAGCCGGATCGACGACCTGAACGTGTACCCGGTGCCTGACGGCGATACGGGCACGAACCTCGCGTTGACCTCGCGGGCCGTGGTCGATGCGCTCGCCCAGTCGCAGGCGACCGATCGCCCCGAGCTCGTGCACCAGGTCTCGCGCGCCGCATTGATGGGGGCGCGCGGCAACTCCGGTGTGATCCTGTCCCAGATCGTTCGCGGCGCCGCCGAGGAGCTCGGGGCCTCCGAGCGCATGGATCCGGAAACGGTCGCGCGGGCACTGCGGGGTGCGAGCGATGCGGCTTACCGCGGCGTGCGCAAGCCGGTCGAAGGGACGATGCTGACGGTCATTCGCGAGCTTGCCGAGGAGGGCGAGGAACGCGTGGACAAGGTCTCTTCGATCGGCGAGTTGATGCCCTTGCTCGTAGCACGGGGCGACGACGCGGTTGCCAGGACGCCCGAGCAGCTCGTCGTCCTGCGCGAGGCAGGGGTCGTCGATGCCGGGGCGGCAGGCCTCGCCGAGCTCGTGCGCGGGCTCGCGGCCGCAATCTCAGGCGTGGCGGTGCCGGAGGCCCCGGAGCACAAGGAGCTCAACATCGATGCCGTCCACCAGGATCCGTCGCGCTACCGCTACTGCACGGCCTTCGTGGTCGAGGGCGACGCCCTTGACTCGGAGGCACTCGAGGTTGAGCTCGAGCAGCTCGGTGACTCGCTCCTCGTTGTCGGCGACCCGAGCGCGCTCAAGGTGCACGTGCACACCGACGACCCGGGCGCGGCGCTCGGGATCGGCACCCGCGCGGGGAACGTGGAGGCGGTCGAGATCGCGAACATGCACCAGCAGACCCAGGCGCGCGAGCAGCGGTTGCTCCGGGCTGTGCCCGACCTCCCGAACGAGACCGATGTCGTCGCCGTCGTGCTCGGCGACGGGAACCGCCGGCTCTACGAGAGCCTTGGCGCCACCGGCATCGTGGAAGGCGGCCAGACCGCGAATCCGTCCACGGCCGACCTCGTCGAAGCGATCGAAGCGACCCGCGCGCCGGAGGTCGTACTGCTCCCGAACAATCCCAACGTCCTGCTCACCGCGGAACAGGCTGTCGGAGCCGCCTCGAAACCGGTGCACGTCGTGCCGACCGATTCCCTCCAGGCCGGGCTCGCGGCGCTCGTCGCCTACGACGGTGGGCGCTCGGCGGCCGAGAACGCCGCGGAGATGCGCCTAGCGGCCGATCGGGTCGCCACCGGCGCCGTCACGACGGCCTCGCGTGACGTCAACCTCAACGGACATGCGGTCGAGAGCGGCGCCTATCTGGGCCTGCTCGAGGGCGAACCGGTCACGGGCGGGCCGAGCTTCGACGAGGTCGCGAACACCGTCGCGGAGCGCCTCCTGTCCGAGCCGCGCGAGGTGATGACGCTGCTCACCGGAGACGAGGAGCCCGCGCTCGACGAGCTGCTGAGCGGGCTCCAGAAGCGGCATCCCGACCTCGAGGTCGAGGTGCACGAGGGCGGTCAGCCGCACTATCCGCTCCTTCTCTCCGTCGAATAGCGTCGTTACAGTCGGACAAGTGGAAACACCGATCCGTGTCGTCCTCGTCGAGGACAACGACGTCTTTCGCCAGGGGATGGAGCTCGTCCTCGGGCTTCGCTCGGACATCGAGGTTGTCGGGACGGTCGACGACGGAGCGGAGGCGGCCGCGCTCGCGCGAGAGCTCGAACCGGACGTCGTGCTGATGGACTACCGGCTGCCCGGCATGGACGGAGTCGAGGCGACTGCTGCCGTTCGGGCTGCCTGTCCGGGCGCCGCCGTCGTCTGTCTGACGGCCGAGGCCACAACGCGGGAGCGGGATGCCCTCTACGAAGCCGGCGCAGTCGCGTGTCTGACGAAGGACGACGAGCTCGATGAGATCGTGGCGGCGATCCACCGGGCGGTGGGCGTCGCGCCGGCTGCCGACTAGTGCGACTGACGACGGCGAACACGGCGCTCGTGCTCGACTCGACCGCGGATTTTCCCCAGGCCCAGCAACGGTTTCCGAACTGGCGGGTCGTGCCGCTGTACGTGCGCTTCGGAGACGAAAGCTTCCGCGACTACGTCGATCTGGCCCCGGACGAGTTCTACGAGCGGCTGCGAGTCTCGGATGTGATGCCGTCCACGTCGCAGCCGACCCCGGGGGACTTCCTCGCCGTCTACGAGGAGCTCGACCGCAGCTTCGAACGCGTCTTCTCGCTCCACATCGGGGGCGGCCTCTCCGGCACCGTGGAGAGCGCGCGGGCGGCGGCGCGTGAGGTCGACGGCGACCGCGTGCGGGTGGTCGATACCGGCACCGCCTCGGTCGCGATCGCGATGCTCGGGTTCGCGATCCAGCGCCGGCTCGAGCGCGGCACGAGCGACGAGGAGGTGGACGAGCTCGTGGCGCGCTACAAGCGGGACGCAAAGCTGCTCTTCACGCTCGACACGCTCGACTTCCTGGCGCGTGGCGGGCGCATCGGACGAGCCCAGGCCTGGGCCGGAGGGCTCCTGCACGTGAAGCCGATCCTCACGATCGAGCAGGGCGAGGTCCGACCGATCAAGCGCGTGCGCGGAAACCAGAAGGCGTTCCAGGAATTCCAGGCCGAGTTCGAGCGCCAATCGCGGGACGGGTCGTCGCTAAGGGTCGGGATCGCGCAAGCGGACGCGCCGAAACGCGTGGAGGCCTTGCAGGAGATGGTGCGCAGGACGCGCCCGCAGGCGCAGCTCGAGCTCGTGACCTCGCTCGGGCCCGTGGTCGGAACGCATGCCGGGCCCGGGACGGTCGGCCTCTTCTGGTTCGAGGACGACTCGTGAGAGGGTTCGCCGGAGCGGACCCGCCCGAACGCTGGCCCCGGCCGCGGTCCCGGCCTCGGCCGGAAGCACTCACGCTCGGCGTGGACACGCTTCCGGGCGTCGGCCCCGCCCTGGTGAAGAAGCTCGCACCGCTCGGATTGCGCACCGTGCGCGATCTGCTCGAGCACCGGCCGCGCGACTACCAGCGAGCCGTGGGAGAGACGCCGATCTCGGATCTCTTCGGCGAGGGGGAGGCCGTGATCGCGGGCGAGGTGCGGAGCGTGACCGCGCGTCCGGGGCGGTCGCGGAGGACCGTGCTGAAGGCGTCGGTGCGAGACGCGAGTGGCGAGATCTCGGCCGTCTGGTTCAACCAGCCCTGGGTCAAGGACAAGCTTCCTCCCGGGACGCAGGTGCGCCTGCGCGGCCAGCTTCGGCGCAACGAGTTCCACGTCAAGTCGTACGACCTCAACGGTGCAGGCGCGACGGCCGACTTCGCGCCGATCTACCCGGCCTCGGAGGACATCCCTTCCGCACGGATACGTGGCCTCGTGGAGCGGGCGCTCCCGTCAGCGCGAGGGTTCCCCGACCCACTCCCGGCCGAACTGAAAGAGCGGCTCGGGCTGCCGCAGCGAGCCGACGCACTCACGGCGCTGCACCGGCCGCGCGATGCCCCCGAGGCCGAGCGGGCGCGGGCCAGGCTCGCCTTCGACGAGTTGCTGACGCTCCAGGTCGGGCTCGCGCGAATCCGCAGCGGGAGCGAGGAAGCGGTCGCGCCGGTGCTCCGGGAGCCGGGCGAGCTCGTCGCGCGCTATCGCGAGGTGCTGCCGTTTCGCCTGACGAAGGACCAGGAGGGGGCGATCGCGGAGATCGACGCCGACCTCGCCGGCACGAGGCCAATGCAGCGCCTCCTCCAGGGCGACGTCGGTTCTGGCAAGACCGTGGTAGCTCTGTACGCGCTGCTGCGCGCGGTCGAAGCAGGTAAGACCGGCGCGCTGATGGCACCGACGGAAACACTCGCTGAGCAGCACTTTTTGACGTTGGAGCCGCTCTGCACGGCGCTCGGAGTGCGCGCGGCGCTGCTGACGGGTTCCGTCAAGGGCGAGATCGCGGATGCACAGATCGTGGTCGGGACGCACGCGCTGATCCAGGAGGGCGTCGATCTCGAGCAACTGGCTGTGGCCGTCGTCGACGAGCAACACCGGTTTGGGGTAGAGCAGCGCAAGGCCTTGGCGGAGGGGCGCTCGCCGCACGTGCTGCACATGACCGCGACGCCGATCCCGCGCACGCTCGCCTTGACCCTCTACGGCGACCTGTCGGTGACCGAGATCGCAAAGCCGCCCGCGAACCGCAAGCCGATCAAGACCGCGTGGGTGACCGCGGACAAGAGCTCCGAGGCCTACAAGCGGCTGCGCCGCCACCTCGACGACCGCCGGCAGGCGTACGTGGTCTGCCCGCTGATCGAGGAGTCCGAGACGTCACAGGCCCGCGCCGCGGAGGCCGAGGCGGAGCGGCTCACCCGCGGCGAGCTCCGGGACTACCGCGTCGGCCTGCTGCACGGACGCCTGCGTCCCGCGGAGCGCCGCGAACTGATGGCCCGCTTCAAGGCGGGCGAGCTCGACGTGCTCGTGGCGACAACCGTGATCGAGGTCGGCGTCGATGTCCCGAACGCGACGATCATGATCGTCCAGGAGGCAGACCGGTTCGGCCTGGCTCAGCTCCACCAGCTTCGCGGCCGCGTCGGGCGGGGGGCCGAGCAGTCGTATTGTCTGCTCGTCTCGCGGCCCAAGGAGGAGCTGACTGACGCCGCGCTGGCGCGGCTCGAGGCGCTGGTGGCGACGACCGACGGCTTCGAGCTCGCAGAGGTCGATCTCGAGATCCGTGGCGAGGGCCAGCTCCTCGGCACCCGGCAGGCCGGCTTCTCGGAGTTCAAGTTCACGCGCCTCCGCGCGGATCGCGGGTTGCTCGAGCAGGCCCGTGCCGAAGCAGAACGTCTCGTCGACTACGCGGGGCCCCTGAATGACGAGGTCGACCGGTTGTTCACCGGCGTGGCAGCCTCGACGCTGGGCTAGCCCTGGGGCCGCGAGTCCTTTGTGTTGCATGTTGCTTTCCTTATTTTCATGCGGGCCCACGTTCCTCGAAAGAGACGTGGCGGAAGACCTCGTGGCGTGCAACACAAGCAATCGGCCCTCGGCGCGGCAGCGGGCCCAGGCGACTCGGCAGGATGCCGGCGTGCGGATCATTGCCGGCTCGCGTAAGGGCGCCCGGATCTTTGCGCCCAAGGGGCACGAGACCCGGCCCACCGGCGACCGGGTGCGCGAGGCCGCCTTCAACCTGATCGGCCCGGTTGACGGGACGAGCGTGCTCGATCTGTACGCCGGTTCAGGCGCGATGGGGCTCGAGGCACTCTCGCGCGGAGCCGACAAGGCCGTCTTCGTCGAGGACGACCGCGAGGCCTGCCGGGCGATCAACCGCAACCTGGAAAAGCTGGAGCTGACCGGCGCTACGGTGCTCTGCCAGGACGCGGTTAGGGCTATCGGCCAGGAGGCCGGAGCCGGCAGGCGCTACGATCTCGTGCTGGTCGACCCACCGTACGACATGCTTTTGTCCCTGCAAAACGCCCTATCTCGCTACGTTCCGACCCTGCTTGCGGAGGACGGAATCGTCGTCGTCGAGAGCGACGCGAAGCATGAGCCGGAGCTTCCGCCGCTGGCGACGCGCACGAGCCGCCGCTACGGCTCTGCCCGCCTGACGGTCTTCGAGCACCCGTGATCACCGCCATCTACCCAGGCACGTACGACCCCGTCACGAACGGCCACGTGGACGTGATCACGCGCGCGGCCGACGTCTTCGACCGCCTCGTCGTCGGGGTCGTCGGCAACCCGCAGCACAAGGCGCCGATGTTCTCGCTCGACGAGCGAGTGGCTTTCCTGCGGGAAGCCCTGACCGACCACGAGAACGTCGTGATCGACGTCTTCTCCGAGCTCGTCGTCGATTTCGCCCACAAGTGGGAGGCCAAGGTGATCGTGAAGGGCCTCCGCGTGATCTCGGACTTCGAGTGGGAATTCCAGATGAACCAGCTGAACCGCACGCTCGCGCCCGATATCGAGACGGTCTACGTGATGGCCAGTCCCAGCGTCAGTTTCGTCTCCTCGAGCGGCGTGAAGGAAATCGCCTCCTTCGGCGGAAAGGTGGACGAGCTCGTCCCGGATTCGGTCGCCCGGCGCTTCGCCGAGCTGTTTCCGGATGGGCGGCCCGGCACGCCGGAGAACCCAGCGGAATGACGGAGACGAACAAGCTCGAGAGCCTCCTCGCCGGCGCTAACGGCGGCGAGATCGCGATTCCGCGCAGCGACGCGCAAGAGCTCGCCCAGAAGCTCAGGGCGCGTGGCGGCGGCGGTGCGCTCAAAACGCTCGAGCACCGTCTGGGCGGCGGCGGCGACGAAGTCACGCTGGGCGGAGGCGAAGCGCATGCGTTGCTCGAAGAGCTCCGTGCGAGCGGGCGCAAATGGGTCTCCGGGGGCGATACGAATCCGCCCACCTTCGGGCGCGAGCAGCCCCCCGAGCCGCCGGAACCTTTGCCTGAGCAGGCAAAACCGAAGCGCAGCGGGCTCGGCCGTTTCTTCTCGCGCGAGTAGTAGCCGACCGCCGGCTGTACACTTCGGCGAGCTAATGGACGTACTCGTTCTCATCGACAAACTCGACGACCTCGTGCACAACGCGAAGGCCGTTCCGCTCACGGACCAGGTCCGGATCGACCGCGAAGAGATCTACGACATCCTCGATCAGATGCGCGCCACGATCCCTGAGGAGATCAAGCAGGCTCGCTGGATCGTCAAGGAGCGCCAGGAGATGCTCGCGGAGGCCAAGCGTGAGTGCGACCGGATCCTCGGCGAGGCCCGAGAGCAGGCTGTTCGGGAAGCATCCCAGACGGAGATCGTCAAGCTCGCGGAGCGCCAGGCGCAGGAGATCATCGACGACGCCCGCCGCTCGGCCCGGGAGACGCGGCTGGAGATGGAAGACTGGGCAGACGGGATCCTCTCGACGCTCGAGGTCAACCTGGACAAGTTCCTCGGCGCGGTTCGTCGCGGCCGGGAGCGGTTGCACGAGCGGTCCCAGGAGTCCGTCGTGGCCGGAATGGGCCCGGACGGCGCCTCCAGCGATCTCACGCAAGAGCAGTCGCAGCAGCCCGTCGCTCCGTACTAGGAGGGCCGCGTGGACACATACCTCGCGATCGCGAGCAAGCGCGACTGGCGCAACTACGCCGATCGGCCGATTCCCGACGACGTCCTGAACCGGATCCTCGACGCGGGCCGCCTCGCCGGCAGCGCTCAGAACGTTCAGGCGTGGCGGTTCTACGTCGTCACCGATCCGGAGCGGAAGCAGCAACTCGGTGAGACGGTCTACGCCGCTCCCAACGTGGAGAACGCTCCGGTCGCAATCGCGATCGTGACGCCGGAGGGCAAGTACCCGCTCGATGTCGGTCGCGCGCTCCAGAACATGTTCCTCGCGGCGTTGAACGAGGGCGTCGCCTCGTGCCCGAACGGGATGCCGGACCCCGATGCGACGGGCCAAGTGCTGGGGCTCGAAGGCGACGACAAGCCGGTGATCGTGGGCTCGTTCGGCTATCCCGCACGCGAGATCGATCCGAATTCGCGGTCGGCCGAAGAGTGGAGCGGCAGCGCGAACCGCAAGCCGCTCGACGAAATCGTCGTCCGGCTGTGACCGAGCTCAACCTCCGCACGATCAAGCTCCGCTCCGGGGAGCGGTTCGAGGACGAGCGGGAGATCGAGCTCGAGCCCCTGGAGCTGGGAGGCCAGCGCTACCTGCCCGTGCCGGCCAAGGTGGCCGCCCACCTCGCGATCACACGCGCGACCACCGGAACCGTCTTCGAGCTCGGATTTCAGACCCGGCTCCACGGGCCCTGTGTCCGCTGCCTCACGGACGCCGTCCTCGACGTGTCGATCTCGGCCCGCGAGTACGAGGCGACGAACCCCGGCGAGTCGGACGAGCTGCGCAACCCTTACCTGAGCGGCGACCGCCTCGACCTCACGGGCTGGGCGCGAGACGCCCTCGTGCTCGCACTGCCGGACAAGATCCTGTGTCGCTCCGATTGCGCCGGGCTCTGCCCGGTGTGCGGCAAGGACCTGAACCTGGAACCGCACGACCACGGCGAGCCGGTGCCGGATTCACGCTGGACTGCGCTGGCCGAGCTCAAAGACCGGCTCTAAAAGCCGGCACGGCCTCGCGAGCGAAGCCTCTTCGCGCGGCGTAGCTGCAGCCCCACCGCCGACGTTTTCACTGGCGCTGTTTGGAACGGCCGCACCGGCAAAGCCGGCACGGCCTCCAGGCGGCATCGCAAGCGAAGCCTCGGAATCGCGCAGCTATACTGCGCGACCGCTCGTGGCCGTCCCCAAGAAAAAGACCAGCAAATCGCGCCGAGACAAGCGCCGGGCGACCCATCGCCTCGAAGCGCCGCGCGTGAACACGTGCCCGCAGTGCGGTCAGCCGAAGCGCCCGCACCGCATGTGCCCCACGTGCAAGACCTACAGCGGCCGCGAGATCGAGCCGCTCGGCCCGCTGGCGTCCTAGGAGGGTTAGCCCCGTGATTCGGGTGGCCGTCGACGCTGAGGCGCCGCTTGCGGCGCCGACCTCAGGATCGGAGGCTTCGCCTTCGATCCGTCTGAGATCGTACGCCTGACACGGTGATCAGAGTCGCAGTCGATGCCATGGGCGGCGACCGGGCCCCTGAGGAGATCGTCGCCGGCGCTCTCGAAGCTGCATCAACCGAGATCCGGCCGGTCTTGTTCGGCCCGCCGGGCCTCGACACCGGTGGCCTCGGGCTCGTCGAGTCCCCGCAGGTGATCGCGATGGACGAGAAGCCGGCCGACGCGGTGCGCGCCAAGCCGGACAGCTCGCTCGTCCGCGCCTGCGCGGCGGTCGGCGGCGGTGAGGCCGACGCCGTCGTCTCGGCGGGGAACACGGGCGCGATGCTCGCCGCGTGCCTCGTTCACATTCGCAGGCTGAAGGGGGTGAGCAGGCCGGGAATCGCAGTCGTGATTCCGGCGCGGCGAGGCCCGTCCGTGCTGATCGACTCCGGCGCGAACGCAGATGCAAGGCCCGAGCATCTGCGCCAGTTCGCGCACATGGGATCGGTGTTCGCCGAGACGATTCTTGGCCGGCAGCGGCCGGAAGTGCGGCTGCTCTCGATCGGCGAGGAGCCGGAGAAGGGCAATCAGCTCGTCCTCGAGGCTCACCGCCTGCTCGAAGAAACCGAGGGCATCAACTTCGCCGGCAACACAGAGGGACGCGCGCTGCTCGAAGGCGCCGCCGACGTCGTCGTGACCGACGGCTTCACGGGAAACATCGCGCTCAAGCTCCTGGAGGGCACGATCAAGGCCGTGCTCGATGCACTGCGTGAGGAGATCACGTCCTCGCGGCGCGGTCGGATCGGAGGCCTGCTGATCCGGCCTGCCGCGCGTGGCCTCCGCGACCGTCTCGACCCCGACACCTACGGAGGCGCGTACCTGCTCGGCCTGCGCGGCATCGCCGTGATCGCGCACGGAGATTCGTCTCGCCGGGCGATCGCGAACGCGATCCGGCTGGCAGCACGCGGCGTCGAGCACGACGTGACCGGAAAACTGCGAGACCGCCTCGAGGACCGCGACCAACAGAATCCGAGGAGCGTGTTAGCATCGGCGCGCCCGAGCCCCCCGACCGGCAAATGAGGTGACATGGCGGCGTCGCGAGAGGAAGTCTACGAGCGGGTCAAAGAAGTTCTGAGCGAGCAACTCGGTGTCGAGGACAGCGAGATCACCGAGGAAGCCTCGTTCCAGGAAGATCTCGACGCCGACTCTCTCGACCTCGTCGAGTTGATCATGGAGCTCGAGGACCAGTTCGGGATCAAGATCTCGGACGAGGACGCCCAGAAGATCCAGACAGTGGGCCAGGCTGTCGACTACGTCTCCTCGCACCAGTAAGGGCTCCGAAACCCAGCCGGGCGAGCTGGCCCGGCTGATCGACGCGCTGCCCGACGAGCGGCTCGAGAACGTCTTCACGCATTCGTCGTGGGCGCCGGACCGCGCCTCGTCCTACGAGCGGCTGGAGTTCCTCGGCGACAGCGTGCTCGAGCTCGCGATCGCACGCGAGCTGTACGACCGCTATCCGGATTTCTCGGAGGGGCGGCTGGCGAAGATCCGCTCCCACGTCGTCTCACGTCAGAGCTGCGCCGTTGTCGCCCGGGAGCTCGAGCTCGGCCGGCGGCTAGCCGAGCGGGGTGGGGACGCGATTCCCGAGGACGAGCTCACGCGCCTGATGCGCAATCGCAACGTGCTCGCCGCGCTGCTGGAGGCTTCGCTCGCCGGACTCTTCCTCGAGCACGGTTTCGAGCCGATCGAGCAGCCGATCGTCGAGGCGTTCGCGGCCCGGATCGAATACGCGCTCAACACGCACGTCGACCACAAGACCGAGCTGCAAGAGGCGCTTGCCCAGCGCGGGCTCGCTGTCAGCTACGCGGTTCTCGACGTGGACGGCCCCCCGCACGACCGCACGTTCACGTGCGCCGCGGTGATCGACGGCGACCAGCTTGGAGTCGGGCGCGGGCGCTCGAAGAAAGCGGCCGAGCAGGATGCGGCGCAGGAGGCACTGGCGAAGCTCGCCGCCGCCTGACGCGGCGGCATCCGTGCCCATCGTTAGGTTTTGGCCGCGTGCACCTAAGCGCGATCAAGCTGCGCGGCTTCAAGTCGTTCCCCGATCCCGTCGAGGTGCGGCTCGAGCCTGGGGTCGCAGTCGTCGTCGGGCCGAACGGGTCCGGCAAGTCGAACATCGCGGACGGCCTGCTCTGGGCCTCTGGGTCGCTGGCACCCTCTGAGCTGCGGGCCGAAAAGCCGGACGACGTGCTCTTCGCGGGGGCGCCGGACCGGAAGGCGGCAGACTTCTGCGAGGTCGAGCTTCTGTTCGACAACGCGGACGGAGCGTTCCCGGAGCTTGATTTCTCCGAGATCTCGATCGCGCGGCGGCTTCATCGTGGGGGCGAGGGCCAGTACATCGTCAACGGCGCCACGGTTCGAAGGCTCGATCTCGTCGAGCTCCTGGCCGACATCGGGCTCGGCGGCTCGCACGGGTCGGTGATCAGTCAGGGGCGCGTCGAGGAAGTGCTGGCCTCCAAGCCCGAGGAGCGGCGGGCACTCGTCGAGGAAGCCGCAGGCCTGGGCAAGTTCAAGAGCCGCCGCCACCGGGCGGAGCTGAAGCTCGCGCGCGTTCAGACGCAAGTCGAGCGGGCGCGCGACCTCGAAGCGGAGGTGCGCAAGCATCTGCGGCCGCTCGCTCTTCAGGCGACCGCTGCCGAGCGCGCCGAGAAGCTCCGCGGCGAGATCGCGGGCCTCGAGGCTCGTCTCGCCGAGCTCGACCTCGAAGCTCTGGGCGAGCGGGTGGCGGAGGCGGAGAGTCGTCGCGGCGCCGCAGCTTCCGAGCGGCAGCGGGTCGACGAGCGGCTCGAAGGCGTGCTGGCGCAGAGGAATCGCGCCGAGGACGTCTTGGCCGATGCGGCGGGCATCCGCGAGGCGGGGACCGCGGCTCTGTATCGGCTGCGCAGCGCCGCCGAGCGGCTCGAGCTGCGGCGCGAGGCCGCGGCAGCGCTGCTCGAGCGATTTCAGGCCGAGCCGCCCCGGAGGGCGCCCTCGGTCGATGCGGAGCGACTCCGGACGACTCGTGAGCGGCTCGCTGCGGTGGAGCGGGCGCTCGCCGAGCGCGAGGGACTTCCACCGGCTGCCCGGGCGCTGACCGAAGAGGGCGAGCGGCTCGTGATCGACACGCTCGAGCTCGCACCGGGCGAGGAGCGTGCAGCCGCGGCCGCGCTGCGGAGCCGGGCGTCTGCACTGTTGGCGGCAGATGCGCAGGCCGGGCTGGTGCTCCTCGAGCGCGCGCGGGAACGCGGCCTCGGATCGCTGATCGTTTTGCTCGACGCCCCTCGGCTCGACCTGCCCGTCGTGCCCAAAGACCAGCTGCTGGCCTCGTCCGTGCCCGCCGTGACCGCCGAGGGCTTCGGCTACGACCCTGACCGCGGCGAGCTCTGGTTCGCGGGCGAGACCGCCGAGGCCGTCTGGCTGGAGCTCGAGGCGCGCCGTCGCGAGCTGACGGCCGAGGTCGAGCGGATCGCCAACCGGCCCGCCGCTCCACCGCCGGCGACCGATCCGCGGTTGCTTGCCCTTGCCTCCCGTCTCGTGGAATCCCTCGGGGGAGCTGCAGCGACCGCGTCTGCCTTCGAGGAGCCGCTCCGCCGGCGCGCGGATTCAGGCGGAGCGCGCACAGGGGAGCTGGCGACGAGACTGCGCGAGCTGGGCGCGCAGGAGGCCGAAATGCGGCGCGTCGCGGGCGAGGTGGGCCAGCGGCAGGGGGCGATCGAAATCGAGCTAGCCCGCCTCGAGGCGGAGGCCGCCGAGGCTCGGCGGCTCGAAGCGGCCGGCACGGAGCCCGCCGAAGGAGACGACCGCGAACAGCTGGCAGAGCGGCTCGAGCGGCTGCGCCGCAGGTCCGAGACGCTCGGCCAGGTCAATCCGCTCGCCAAGGAGGAGTACGAAGCGGAGAAGGAGCGGCTGACCGAGCTGACCACGCAGCGCGAGGACCTGGAGAAGAGCCTGGCCGAGCTCGAAGACCTGCGCCGCGAGCTGACCGAGACGGTGGAGCGCCGTTTCGCGGAGACGTTCGCGGCCGTGCAGCAGCATTTCACCGAGGTCGCGGAGACGCTGTTCCCGGGCGGAGAGGGCCGGCTCCGCTTGACCGAGCCCGAAGAGGAGGGAGGCGAGCTCGGGATCGAGGTCGAGCTGCGGCCGGTGGGCAAGCGCGTGACCCGGCTGTCCCTGTTGTCCGGCGGGGAGAAGGCGCTCGGCGCGATCTCGTTCCTGTTCGCGCTGTTCCTCTCGCGGCCCTGCCCGTTCTATCTGCTCGACGAGGTCGAGGCCGCGCTCGACGACACGAACATCGCGCGGTTTGTCGAGCTCCTGCGGCGGTACGCCGACCGTGCTCAGTTCATCGTCGTCACGCACCAGAAGCGGACGATGGAGGCGGCGGACATCTTGTACGGCGTGACGATGGGCGGCGACGGCGTATCGCAGATCGTCTCTCGACGCGTGCCACGCGAGCAAGCCGCAGCGGTCGCCTGAGGCTACCGTTCCGCGGCGATGGCGAGAACGTGGGCAGAGCTGCTCGGCGACGCTGCTGCCGCGCCGGAATCGGACGAACAGAGCAGCGGATTGTTCTCGCGGCTGCGCGATTCCCTGGGGAAGTCGCGGCGCGCACTCACCGAGCAGATCGCAGCCGCAGCGTTCGACCCCGGCGACGAGGAGGCCTGGGAACGGCTCGAGGAAGCGCTGATCGCCGCGGACGTCGGCGTGCGGGCGACCGCCGAGCTCGTGCAGCGGCTCGAGGCCCGAGGTGACCTGCCGGACCTGAGCGAGGCCCTCGTCGAGGAAGCGGCGGCGATGCTCGGCGAGCCGGAACGGCTCGGGCTCGACGGCAAGCCCAGTGTCCTGCTCGTGGTCGGTGTCAACGGGACTGGGAAGACGACGACGATCGGCAAGCTGGCGCACCGGCTCGGGGAAAGCGGACGCACGGTCGTCCTGGCGGCGGCGGACACGTTTCGCGCGGCTGCCGAGGAGCAGCTCGAGATCTGGGCTTCGCGCTCAGGGGCGGAATTCGTGGGCGGCGAGCGTGGCGGGGATCCCGCGGCGGTGGCCTTCGACGGCATCGAGGCGGCGACGCGCGAGGGACGCGACGTGGTGATCGTGGACACGGCGGGTCGCCTGCACACCCAGGTGAACCTGATGGAGGAGCTCGCGAAGGTGCGCAGGGTGATCGCAGGCAAGCTCGAGGGTGCGCCGCACGAGACGCTGCTCGTCGTGGACGCGACGACGGGGCAAAACGGCGTCCAGCAGGCGCGCCTGTTCCGTGACGCGGTAGGCGTGACCGGGGTAGCGCTGACGAAGCTGGACGGGTCGGCGAAGGGCGGGATCGCGCTCTCGATCGCGCACGAGCTGGGCATCCCCGTGAAGCTGATCGGCGTCGGCGAGCAGCTCGACGATCTGCGGCCCTTCGATGCGAAGGACTACGCGCGCGCCCTAGTAACCGGGTGAAGACGGTCGCACCGGCCAAGGCCGCAGCCGACCTGTCCACGAACCCCCACCCAAGGGTGGGGCCGCACCCTCCGCCCTCGCGATCGACGGTACCGCGACAACGCTCGCGTGTCCGTGACGCGAGCGTGTCGAAGTCGTGTCTTTGTTTCCCGCCCGCCCGCGAAGGGCTTGGCCTAACCGCCGCCCCGTTCGAGCGCGAACGCGATGTTCACGGTCGTGCGGTACTCGCTGATCTTGTCGTTCTCGACCACAGCGCTCATTGAGACCACGTCGGCGCCGCTGATGCCGCGCAGCGTCTTCGACGCCTCCTGCACCGCCGCCTCGGCCGCCTTCGCGAAGCTCTCCGGGGACGAGCCGATGATCGTGATCACCTTTGCGACGTCTGCCATGTCCATCTCCTCCCGTCGGTTGCCGGACAATCCCTAACCGACTCGGACTGGAGTGAAACCGGCGGCGACCTATGAGCGGCCTCGTCCAAACACCAGGTCGAGGATCCCGCGCTCCCCCGAGCTCGCATCGGCGCGCAGAAGCTCGTCGAGCTGGGCCCCGACGAGGAAGACGATCGAGGAGGCGTAAACGTAGACGGCCAGCACGAGAAAGACGGTCAGCTGCCCGACCGCGGTCTTGAAGTTGGCGATCGACCCGACGTACCAGCGGAAGACGATCGATGTCACGACCCAGGTGAGGATGATCAGCGTCGCGCCGACCGTCACCCACCTCTTCGGCCGCCGCGCGACCGGGCCAAGACGAAGCAGCAGGCCGGCCGCGAGGCTCAGAGCGGCCACCGCCCCGATCCAGCGGAAGACATCGACCGCATACCTGACCGCCCCCGCCGGCCTGGGTACCGCCACCACGAGCAGTGCGGCGCCCGCGAGCCCTGCCACCACGCACACCGCTAGCCCAAGCGAAAGCGGCCACCGCAGCTTCAGCGGACGGTCCTCCTTCGTCTCGTAGATCCGGTTCAGACCACCCATGACCGCACGGACCGCGCCCGATACGTACCAGGCAGTCAGGACGGCTGCGAACAGCACAAGCGGCACGCTGTTGTGCGAGAAGATCTTCTCGACCACGTAGTCGATCGCGTGGAAGAGCGGCTGATCGAGTCTCGGCCGGATCGAGGGTGCAAGATCGCGCTCCCAGACGTCGCGGCGACCGGCCACCCCGAGCGCCGCGACCCCGAATAGCGTCAGCGGGACGAGCGCTTTCAAGACCTGAAACGCGATCGCGCTCGCGTACGTCAGCAGATCGTGCTTGGCGAAGCAGTCGACCCAGATGTCGACGAACGCACGAACGCGGGTCTTGAGGTCGCGACGGCTTGCCACGCAACGCCTATACCCGCTAGCGGGAGGCGAAACAGGCCGTCAGTACACTTGCCGGTCGTGTTCGACGCCCTCTCGGACAAGCTTCAGTCTGCCCTCGGCGACCTACGCAAACAGGGTCGGCTGGACGAAGAGTCGATCTCCCGCGCGATGCGCGAGATCCGCCTCGCACTGCTCGAGGCCGACGTCAACTTCCAGGTCGTGAAGGACTTCGTGGCGCGTGTTCGGGCGCGAGCCGTAGGCGACGACGTGCTGAAGAGCCTCACTCCCGGGCAGCAGGTGGTGAAGGTCGTCCACGAGGAGCTGACCGCGACCATGGGAGCGGGCGATTCCCGGCTGGTGTTCGCGGGGCGGCCGCCCACCGTGATCCTGCTGGCGGGTCTCCAGGGCTCGGGTAAGACGACCGCAGCGGCGAAGCTCGCGCTGCTGCTGCGCAAAGAGGGCAAGAGCCCGAGCATGATCGCCGCCGATCTCCAACGGCCGGCCGCGATCGACCAGCTGGAGCAACTGGGTGACCAGATCCAGATCCCGGTGTACCGCGAGGACACGAGCGACCCGATCGCCGCGGCGCGCGTCGGCCTCGAGCGGGCACGAGCTGACGAGCGTGACGTCGTGATCGTCGACACCGCAGGCCGACTCCAGATCGACGAAGAGCTGATGGAGGAGCTCGTTGCCGTGCGCGACGAGACCAAGCCGCAGAACGTCCTGCTCGTGCTCGACGCGATGACCGGTCAGGAGGCGGTGGCGGTCGCGCAGGCCTTCCAGGAACGGATCGCGTTTGACGGCGTCGTCCTGACGAAGCTCGACGGTGACGCCAGGGGAGGTGCGGCGCTCTCGGTCAAGGCCGTCACCGGCAAGCCGATCAAGTTCGCTTCAACCGGCGAAAAACTCGACGAGCTCGACTACTTCCACCCCGACCGGAGGGCCTCGCGCATCCTCGGCATGGGGGATGTCCTGACGCTGATCGAGAAGGCCGAGGCCGCGGTCGAGCAGGACGAGGCCGAAGAGCTCGAGCGGCAGATGATGCGCGGCGAGTTCACGTTTGACGACTTCTTGAAGAGCTACAAGATGATCCGCCGCATGGGGCCGCTCCAGGGCGTGCTGAAGATGATCCCCGGCCTGGGCAAGCAGCTCGAGGGGCTCGACCAGGTGGACGAGCGCCAGCTCGCCCGCGTCGAGGGGATGATCTTCTCGATGACGCCGCAGGAGCGCCGGACGCCGCACGTGATCGACGGCTCGAGGCGGCGGCGGATCGCCCAGGGCAGCGGCACCTCCGTCCAGGAGGTCAACCAGGTGCTCGAAGGCCGAAAGCAGATGGCGAAGATGATGAAACAGATGGGTAAGGGCAAGATGCCGGCGCTCCCGGGTGTCGGCGCCGAGGGCATGACTGGGCCCACGCCGAAGCGAAAAGCGACAAAATCCCCGAAGAACAAGCGAAAGAGGAAGGCAAAGTCGAGATGAACAGATGTCCGTAAAGCTCAGGCTGACCCGAATCGGGTCGAAGAAGAACCCCGTCTACCGGGTTGTGGCCGCCGACACCCGACGGCCGCGGGACGGCAAATTCCTCGAGATCGTCGGGCGCTACAACCCGCGCACCGATCCATCGACGATCGAGTTCGACGAGGAGAAGGTGCGCGCCTGGCTCGGCAAAGGGGCGCAGCCGTCGTCGACGGTGGCCCGGCTGTTGAAGATCAAGAACATCGAGCGCTAGCGTGAGCGAGCTGCTCGAGTACCTGGCCCGGCAGCTCGTCGATGACCCGGACGCCGTGCGTGTCGACACCGTGGAGCGGGACGACGCAACCGTGCTCCAGCTCCACGTCGCCAAGGACGACGTGGGGAAGGTGATCGGCCGCCAGGGCCGGATCGCGCGCGCATTGAGGACGATCGTGCGCGCCGGCGCGGGGCGCTCTCCGCGCCGCACGCTCGTCGAGATCGTCGACTGAGCACGGCTGTCGGGGCCGCGGAGATGAAAGTCACACAATTGGCCCAGCTTGGCGACACACGCGTGACGGGTGCGCCGGTATCGTCGACCGCGAGGGCGGAGGGATGCGGCCCCACCCTTGAGGGTGGGGGGAACGGGTACACGCGTCACTCAAGGACCCGCCGGTTGGGCTGCGGGTGGCGGGCTCGCTCCGGCACGTGACCGACGAGCGCGTCTCCATCGGCCGGGTCGGCCGTCCGCACGGCCTCAAGGGAGCGTTCGTGGTCGAAGAGGCAAGTACCGAGCCCGAGCGGTTTGCGGAAGGCTCGCTGCTCTACGCGGGCGATGAGGAGGCCAAGGTCGTCGAATCGAAGCGTGCGGGAGGGCGACCCGTGATCCGGCTCGACCGGCGCGTCGAACGCGGAACACGCTTGGAGATCCCGCGCAGCGAGCTACCGGCTCCGGAAGACGGCGCGTTCTACGTCTTTCAGTTGCGCGGCCTGGCGGTGGAAGAGGAGACCGGAAGGTCGCTCGGCAACGTGACCGATGTCACGCCGGGGGTCGCGAACGACGTGCTCGAGCTCGATTCCGGGCTGCTGCTGCCGCTCGTCGAGGCCTGCGTGCGCGAGGTGGACCTGGAGGGCGGCCGCATCGTTGTTGCTCCTGGATTCGTGGACGCTCGGTAACCTGAATTCCCTTTGCAGGTCGACGTCTTCACCCAGATTCCCCACGCCTTCGCGTGGATGACCGAGCAGCGTCCGCTCGCCGCCGTGCTCGGCGACGAGCTCGAGCTGCACCTGTTCAACTATCGCGATACCACGCCGCTCTCGTCCGGCCAGGTCGATGACGAGCCCTATGGCGGCGGCGCCGGGATGGTGCTGCGAGTGGACGTGGTCGCCGCGGCCCTCGAGGCGGCCTACGGCGGTTCGCCGGGCCATCGAGTTGTCGCGCTCACCCCGCAGGGCCGCCAGCTGACCCAGGACGTCGTCGAGGAGCTCGCTCACGAAGAGCGGCTGACGCTGCTCTCCGCGCGGTTCGAAGGGTTCGACGAGCGGGTCCTCATCCACCTTGCATCGGATGCGATCTCGATCGGCCCCTATGTGCTCTCGGGTGGGGAGCTGCCCGCGATGGTGCTCCTGGACGCGATCGTCCGGCGGCTGCCGGGCGCACTGGGCTCTCCACAGTCAGGCGTCGTCGAGAGCTTTTCCGCGGAACTCGGGGGCGGGCTCGAGTATCCGCACTACACGCGGCCCGCTGAGTACCGCGGTTGGGGGGTACCTGAGGTTCTGCTCTCGGGTGATCACGGAAGGATCGACGAGTGGCGGAAGGAACAGAGCCGTCTGAGGAGTCCCTCGTGAGGAATCCGTACGCCGTGCTCGGCGTGGGCGCCGATGCGTCTGTCGAGGAGATCCGCGACGCCTACTGGCGGGCGGTCCGCTCGAACCGGACCGACATCGAGCGCGACCCGAGCCTGGCGCGCACGCGTCTCGAGGAGATCCAGTCCGCCTACGAGACTCTGTCGGATCCGGACCGTCGCGCAGAGTTCGATGCCTCCAACAGCGCCGCCCCGGACGAGACACTCGTTGCCGCGCCTACGGCCACCGGCACCGCCATCCTGACGCCTTCCTCCGACGGCGAGCCTGAAGGGCCGCCTGAGCCACTCTCTCCGCCGCCTCCTCCCGCCACGCCTCTGCTCGTACGCGATGAGCCCGAGCCGCCTCCGGCACACCAGGGACACAACCCGATCGATCGCCTCACGCGGGGCTTGCCGAGACCTTGGCGAATCGCGATCGACTGGGTCGCAACGATCGTCGGTGCGATCGCGATCGTGCTGGCGATCAAGGCCTGGGTCGTGAACCCGTACCGGATTCCGTCGTCGTCGATGGAGCCGACGCTGCACTGTGCAGGAGACGTCGGCTGCGAGGCACGCCTCTCCGACCGAGTGCTGGCGAACCGGTTCATCTACCACTTTCGTGATCCGAAGCGGGGCGAGATCGTCGTGTTCAAGACGACCAAGCTCACCGAACAGCGGTGCAACGCCGGCGGGACGTTCGTGAAACGGCTGATCGGTCTTCCCGGAGACACGGTCCAGGAGCGTGACGGCA
The DNA here is from genome assembly GCA_030854475.1 of Actinomycetota bacterium. Classification (GTDB taxonomy): domain Bacteria; phylum Actinomycetota; class Thermoleophilia; order Gaiellales; family Gaiellaceae; genus JALYTD01. Next base: position 3,423 of record JALYTD010000075.1, on the reverse strand, counting down.
TCATCTCCATCAACGGGAAGCGGCTCAAGGAGTCGTACATCCGGCCGAACCGCCGCGACAACCAGACCGGAACCTGGCACGTTCGCAAAGGGGAGTACTTCATGATGGGCGACAACCGCCAGGAATCGTGCGACTCCCGCGTCTGGGGCGGGATTCCGCGCAAGAACCTGGTGGGCAAGGTCTTCGCCACGTACTGGCCGCCGAACCGGATCAACTTCCGTTAGACCGTGGCCACGGGGACCACTGGTGGGGTCCCGCGTTCGCTAGCATTCGGCGCCGGCCCTGCGGGGCCGTTTCCTATGAATCGCATCATCGAAAGCCTCGAAAAGCGCCAACTGCGCTCGGACCGCCCGGAGTTCAAGGCCGGCGACACGGTTCGCGTGCATTTCCAGGTGATCGAGGGTCAGCGCCGGCGCGTCCAGGTCTTCGAAGGGATCGTGATCAAGCGACAGGGACCCGGTGTGCGCGAGACGTTCACCGTCCGCAAGCAGTCGTTCGGCGTGGGCGTCGAGCGGACCTTCCCGCTCCACTCGCCGAAGATCGAGCAGATCGAGGTGATCGCGATCGGTGACGTCAACCGGGCGAAGCTCTACTACTTGCGCAAGAAAGTGGGCAAGAAGGCGCGCGTCCGCGAAGTACAGCGGAGGGGGCCGCTATCCTCGGCCGATGCCGTCTCAGCCGCCCCCGAGGACGGAGCGCCAGCCGCCGAGCAGGACCCAGCCGCGGTCGGACCCGGGGAAGAGCTCGAGCCCGTCGCCGAAGGAGCAGCTGAGGGCGAGCACCCCGCAGAGCCCGAGGCCGAAGCCGACACCGACGCCGAGCCGGAAGCCGGCGAAGAAGCCGGGACGAAGGCTTCTAGCGTTTGATCGCCGCCTCGGGGCCCGCTTCGTAGCGGGAACCGACGAGGCAGGTCGGGGGTCGCTTGCGGGGCCACTCGTCGTGGCCGGCGTCCTGCTCGACTATGGGTGCCTGCGCGACCATCGGGTGCGCCCGCTCGGGTTTCTGAACGACTCGAAGCAGTGCACGCTCGAGCGGAGAGAGCAGCTCTTCCGTGCGGTGATGAGCTGCGCCGATCGTGTCGTGGTGCGGGCCATCTCGCCGAAAGAGATCGACCGCGAGGGGCTGCACCGCTCGAACCTCGCGGCGATGCGCGCGATCCTCTGGGAGCTGAGCCCGCCCGCGGAGGCCTGTCTCGTCGACGGGTTCCGGCTCGGTCCGACCGCGCCCGAGCACCGTGCGGTCGTCGACGGTGACGAAAAGAGCGCGGCAATCGCGGCGGCCTCGATCGTGGCGAAGGTCGTGCGCGACCGGTACATGCGGCGAGCCGACGCGCTGTATCCCGCGTTTGGCTTCTCCTCGCACGTCGGCTACATCACGCCGCGACACTCGGCGCGGGTGCGCGAGCACGGCCCGTCCGAGATCCACCGCCGGTCGTTCCAGGCGCTCTGCTACCGGACGCCGGATGAGCTGGCCGCCGAGGCAATCGCGGGCTGACACGACCGCACTGGGCCGCGCCGCCGAACGGCGGGCGCGCGTCCACTACCGCCTGCGCGGCTACCGCGTGCTCGCCTCGAACGCCTGGGCCGCCGGCTTCGAGCTCGACCTGGTCGTCCGGCGCGGCGGCAGGCTCGTGTTCGTGGAGGTGAAGGCGAAGAGCGGCGCCGGCTTCGGCGACCCGTTCGAGATGGTCGACGCACGCAAGCAGGCCCGCATCCGGCGTGCGGCCGAGGCGTGGCTCGCGGCTCGCCCCGGGCTCGCCGGCCTCGAGGTGTCGTTCGCCGTCGCTGCGATCCGTGCAGGGCGTCTCGAACTGCTACCTGACGCTTTCTAAATAGGACTCCGGCTCCCCCCGTAGAACACGCTCCGGGCCGTGGCCCGTACCCAGGACGCCCTCTACGCCGAGATCGACCTCGACCTCTCGTGGTCCGAGCGTGAGCTGCCGGAGCGCGAGCGGACGAAGCACGTCCATCGGCTGCACCCGTACCTGGGCAAGTTCATCCCGCAGCTCGTGGAGACTCTGCTGGGGCGCTATTTCTCTCCCGGGCAGCACGTGCTCGACCCATTCGCGGGCTCGGGTACGACACTCGTGCAGGCGCTCGAGAGCGGGCTCGACGCGACCGGGGTCGACATCGCGTCGTTCAACTGCCTGCTGATGGACGTCAAGACGCGCAGCTACAACCCGTTCGTGCTGGAGCGCGAATTGCGCGAGACCTGCTCACGGCTCGGCGAGGCGAAGCCGTCGGAGCGGGCTCGGGGGTTCGTGCGCCGCTGGTACGCACCGCGCGCGGCCCGCGAGCTGCTGGTGTTCCGCGAGCTGCTGAACGACTTCGAGCATGCCGACGTCCTGCGCGTCGTGCTCGCCCGGGCCGCTCGGTCGGCTCGGCTCACGACCCACTTCGACCTGGACTTCCCCCGCGAGCCGCAGGTGGGCGAATACTGGTGCCACAAGCACAAGCGCACGTGCAGGCCGGTGCAGGAGGCGGTGCGGTTTCTCGAGCGCTACTCGCTCGACACGCTGCAGCGCATCAAGGCCTTCGCGCGCGTGCGCGCGCGCGGGCGAGAAGCCACGGTCGTCCACGGGGACTCGCGTGAGCTCGACTTCGGCCGTCGCTTCGACGGCATCGTCACCTCGCCGCCCTACCCCGGGTTGATCGACTACCACGAGCAGCATCGCTACGCGTACGAGCTGCTCGGGCTGGACGACTGCCGCGAGCTCGAGCTCGGCGCGGCCGCCGCCGGCACGAGCCGCGCTTCCCTGACGGCCTATAGCGACGGGATCGTGGCCAGCCTCCGGAACGTCCGGCAGGCGCTCGCGCCTGCCGCGCCCGTCGTGATCGTGATCAACGACCGGCGTGACCTTTACTCGGAGATCCTGGCCCGAGCCGGTCTCGAGCTCGAGGATCGCTATCGCCGTCACGTGAACCGCCGCACCGGCCGCCGGGCCGGCGAGTACTTCGAAGACGTTCTCGTCGCGCGCGCGTAAGAAGTCACGAAGTCGTCACGGTTTCGTGACGAGTTGTTGTCTAGATTGGCGAGATGCTCGCACGAACGGTCACGCACGCTCTCGTCGGTCTCGAGGCCCGCCGGGTCGAGGTGGAGGCCCACCTCCCGCTGGGCCTGCCGGCGTTCGCGATCGTCGGGCTGGCCGACCGGGCGTGCCAGGAGGCCAAGGAGCGTGTGCGCAGCGGCATCGCCTCGGCGCAGCTCGAGTGGCCGGCCAAGCGGCGGATCACGGTCAACCTGGCGCCGGCCGGGCTGCGCAAGGAGGGCTCCGGCTTCGACCTGCCGATCGCGCTCGCGATCCTCGCCGCTTCACGCCAGGTTCTGCCGGAGCGCCTGGCCGGCCACGCCGCCTTCGGCGAGCTCTCGCTCGACGGCCGGCTGCGCCCGGTGGGTGGAGCGCTCGCCGCCGCGGAGGGTGCG
>JALYTD010000067.1 GCA_030854475.1 Actinomycetota bacterium | reverse complement strand
CGTTCGCCCCGTCCCCGCTGAAAACCTGGGGAAACGTCCCAGCCGTTCGGTAGTTTGGGACTCGTAGAAGTGGGGTCGGCCGCTGAATAACATAAAGGGCCGCAGGCTCATTTCCCCGCTCTTCACCTCGATAATTGACGACGCGGTAACCGACGCGAAGGTAGCCACTCTCGACTGCATACCGATACGTCGGACCAACGCAGCGGGAGATCCCTAAAACACATCCATCTTTTCGGCCGGGACAGCCGGCAATGCAGTCGTCGCCGTAGTCATAGATGACGTTGGCCTCCGTCTCCCCTCTGCGAATGTCACCGATTTGTTTGTTTACCGCGAGCCTCGTTGAGTCTCCCGCTCGCATCTCCGCAGCTGAAGCGGAGAAGGCTCCGAGGAGCAACCCTGTGGCGAGTAGGAGGATCCGGGTCACCGCTCGCAGCGTCGTGCGCTACTCGCCTCGGAGAGATTGGCAGAAGGTCGGGTTGGCGAGACGCCGGATGCGCAGTCGCCAATCCGGCAATAGTCGCGACACGACTGCGACACCGAAGCCGACGAGGACGATGGCAGCGAAACTGCTCCACCAAGGCTGTTCATGGATTCGCTGCGGAGCGTGGTATTCGTAGCGACCCCCTCCGATGTGGTCGACGTAGCGATAGATGAGCACCACCCGGTAGGTCTCCACCCACACAACTCCAGCCGCTGTTGCAACGAGGATGAGGGCGGCGGAGAGAATTCGCAGAGTCCTCACTTTGCGGATTGTAAGAAGAGACTGCCTATGTCGCGAGTGAACCCCGACGCACTAGCTCGGGGGAGAGGTGTGAGATTTCCCCGAAACCCTTTGCCACCAATCGCCGTCGGTCGCCAACTCGCTCGATCAAGCGATCTGCTCTGCTGCTGCTTCGCCCCGGTTTGACGCCTTTTGCCGTTCCTACTTGACCACCACTTGACCACGGCGCAGCAGCGGAGATCGAACTGATGCTCCCACTCCTTCCGGAACCCGAGCCGTCACACCAGGCAACAGCACGACCTGCGTCGTCGGCGTTAAAGGACTGGCACGACTTGCTCGTCCACGCCTCCTCGAGCCACGGCCCCGCACAGGCTGATCGCCTTTCGAGGGCCTTCCTAGGAAACAAATGCCTTCCGAACAGATGCAGCCGTCCATCTGTTCGTGCCGTGAATCGTTGGAACCTTCTTCACGTTCAGTTGCTCGGCGATCCCCTCCAGCGACATCCGCTTCCCGAGCATCGCGTTGATCCTCACCCGCCACAGGTAGTCACGTTGGTTGCAGACCCGATGCGCGAGCCGGACGTTGTCGGGGGTGAGGAGACCTCCGTGCATCTTGAGTCTCGGATAGTGGTCAGCCGTTGGCATCCAATCGGCACCCGGCGATATCGGTTCGAAGTACCTACGACCCCGGAAGCAGTAGCACTGGGGCATCTCGCAACGCACGTCGATGATCTGACCATCCCGGGCAAGTCGCCGAAGGATTCCGCGAACTCCTAGGGCCTCGAGCTTCTCAGTTGCAGATTGCATGGCTGGCACCGCTCCGATTCTCGGACGTGCCGCGTCGCCCTCGCTCATGTTCGACTCCTCTCATTCAGTCCTCGGTCCCGCGTCACGGCGGCATTTACTACTAGACGGTCTAACCTCGCGCTCGCACGCACACACGCCCGTAGCGGCCGAGCGCGATTACGTCCTGTCGGTTACTACTGACGCGCGTCATGGGTACGCCGATCCTCTTCTCGCCTGAGAACGTGCGGAACGTGCTCGTCAACCTGCCGTCGGTGGCTGCGTTGCTGCCCGACCCGGCCCTCGAGGGCGAGCCTTCCGAGGCGTTCCCCGGCGTCCTCCGAAAGACAAAGCGAGAGATCTACCGGTGGATCGCCAACACCCACTATCAGCACCTCGCCGACGCCGTCCTGCACCTCGAACGAGTCCATGCTGCCGGCTGCACGTTCGGGAGCCTTGTCTCGACTCGCGACCGGGAGCAGTTCGTCAGCCTCACCGCGGAGGTCCTCGTCGCCGACGATTTTCTGCGCCGCGGATACGAGGTACAGACCGTGCCGCGCTCCGATCAGGTCAGCCCGGACCTCCTCGTCGTCGTCGACGGACTGGACGTCGCCGTCGAAGTCTACAGCCCGAGGGAACTTCTCGCGGTCGACGCGTGGGTCAAAGAAGTAAGCGACCTCCTGAACTACGTTGACCTGAAGGCGAGCTACGCGTCGAGCGTTCAGACGACGCTTGAGCAACAGATCCCACCGGACCGGACGCCGCTCGATCCGTGGGCGCACGCGAAGCTACTTGACGAGACGGGCGGAGCAGTGCTCGCGCAAATCACTCGCGACGTCGAGGACGCGCTCGCGGGATTCCGTCCGTTCGCGAAGACGTATCGGCACGACGACACTCGGCTGCTGACGACCGTCGAGCTCGACGACGTCGAAGAGGCACCGGACGCCGGGCCGCTACGACGAGGGACGATCGGTTATCCGGGTTTCAGCGGCTACTCCCCCGCCGGCGTCTTCCGGAGAACTGTCGAGCGCTCGCAGCGAAAGGCGAGACGACGGCAGACCCAAGGCGTCCCGGCGTCGGCGCGCATCCTCGTCGTCTACCTCATGGGCACCCAGATCGCCGCGGACCTCACCCACCCCGCGCACCTCAGCCAGGCCGAGCAAGCACTCGACGGCATCGACCCACGCGACTACGACCTCGACGCCATCGCCTTCGTCGTCCGCGCCCTCCCCGAAGGACTCGCCGCCATTCTCACCGTCGCCGACGACACCATCCTCACAACCGACCAGGTCAAAGCCATGGTCGGCAGTACAACCACCTAGAAAGAGGCGGCGAAGTCCCCAGCAATTTGAGCGTCTGCCGGGGAGACAGGGTCGCGACGCGGTGCAGCTCGTCAAGCCACCCGCCTAGCGGCTACAGCAGCCGCTTGTAGAAGCTTCGGCGGGGCACCTTTCCCGGCTTTCGCGCGCTGCCGTCTACGAGGCGCGCAGGATTGCCTGAACGTCCGGCCGCGCGAGGTCGAGCGAGCCAAGCGAGAGGACGTCCAGCTCGACGCGCGGCGGGTCGAGGAGGTAGACGGCGCAGGCTCAGTGCGTCCCGTCATGAAGCAGCTCTCGGCCGTCGACGTTCCAGACCGGAACGATCAGGACGACGCAGGCGCAGCCTCGGAACCTCTCGACGGCCGCGCTGATCCGGCTCCAGATCGACGTCCCATCCGCGTGGACGCCGGCCGTAGCGAGCCTCTCCTGCATCGCCTCGGACGCGACGTCGCGGACGCGTACGGGGCCGGCGTCCTCTGGCAGGTCGCCGGCGTACGTTCGTCGCCCATTGCTACGTATCCTTGGGACCACTTGACCAAACTTGACCACCGCCAGCTTCGATCCAACTCCACTACGACGCGAAGCCCGCACTTTGACCCGCCCGTCCCCTGCCACTCCTCCTCCTCCTGGTTGCATTCCGGGCTGGATCCGACGTTTACCCGAAATTCCGACTCGCGAGAAATCCGATTCTGCGCAGCGCACATCCAAGCCGGACGTAAAGGCTCCGACGTCAAAAGCTCTTGCTATTCGGCGTCGCTCCGCAAGCCGAGATGGCCCAAGGCCAAGTCAGATGAGCCGAGATGGGCAAAAGTTTTCGCCGCAACGGAGAAGGGGACAGCTCCGAACCGTCCGCGTTCCAGGTAGAGCTTGTCCCACTGCTTCGCACCGGACGGGACTGGGATCACAACCACAGTCAGTCTGGACCGTCCTCTCTCGCGCTCGCTGCTCGTCTCAAAGATTCGACTGCCTGTCGATACACACGACCATGCGCGTACCATTCCCATGGAGATCGGCGTAGGTGTCGGCGGGCTACCTGTAACGGTTCCAGTGCCCGCAAATCACCGAGTTGGCCGAGGGCGAGAGCGGTCGCCCCGCGAACACGCGCAGAGTCGTCCCTTAGTAACGGAAGAAGAAAATCTACGGCTCTTGCGTCGCCGAGATGCCCAAGCGCATCGATCGCCCATGCGCGAACGAAGGCTTCCTCGTCTTCAAGCGCGATCTCGCGAAGCCGTATCAGTGCCTCCGAAGCGCCGAGCCGGCCGAGTGCTCTTGCAGCGGTGCTTCGGACGTGAGGATCGGCGGCGTCAAGGAGCCTGATAAGCGGCGGAATCGCTGCGACCGCCCCCATGTCCGCAAGAGACTCGGCGACTCCGGTTCGGTGCTCTGGATCGCGGAGTGCCGCAATTAGAAAGTCGACATCTCCGCGCCTCTTAGCGTCTTGGATTAAGTCAACATCAGCGCTGCGCACGCAACTACAGCCTTAACCAACGTCGCATTGTTGAGATGCTTGGCGGCGCGGGCACGTCTCGGAGTTAACCACGTGTCTTGTGCGACGCATTAGGTAGTCACTGGCAAAAAGGTAAGACCGGGAAAGTAGGAGAACCACGAACACCGTTTCTCGAGGTTCCGACTAGTGGAGCCTCCGGAACCGATCGGAGTCGACCGTTCGAGTTCGTCAGGGAGCTTTCCACTTGACCAAAACTTGACCACCGCGAAATCTTCCGAAGCTTCTATTCCCTGCAGACAACAAAAGGCCCGTGTTTGCGGGCCTTTTTCTTATGGAGCTAGCCGGGCTCGAACCGGCGACCTCCTGGGTGCGATCCAGGCGCCGGCCTTTGAGGGAGCTTGTCGGCGTTAGAAGCGACCGCTAACCCGATCAGCATGCCATCAGCGGCCCGGCAGGCTAAGCGTTACGCTCGTCCAGATGAATGCGAGACGAGTGCTCGTCGTCGGCCTGATTGTGCTCGTGTCAGCCGGCGGGACGGCCGCGAACGCGAGCGAGCACGGCCGCACTGCCATGAACCGCGTCGTCCGCTGCCACGTCCGCGCCGACTTCAACATCCTGATCTCCTCGGCGCGCGACATGACCTGCCGCGCGGCCGCACGCGAGATGCGGCGGTACCGAGGCTCGATCGCTCGACGTTTCACGACGCCGGGCGGCTTCCGTTGCTACCGCGTCTCCGGCAGTCGTCTTGCCGGGCAGTGGCGCTGCGTGCGCGGCGGGCGCGCCTTCCGGTTCGAGTTCTCCGACTGACGAGGGGCGCCTGTGGCTGCGGCAAAGGGGGAGAATCCCAGGCCGGGGTTACCGGGAACGAAAGGAGACGTCATGCGTCGGTTCATCTTGGTCTCGGGCGTCGTCGGTGTGCTCGGGCTCGGCCTCGTCGTCGGGACCACCCTGCTCGGCGATCGGCCCGCCAGCGCCGCTCTCCAGGCGGGCAAATGCTCGAAGGCCAGCCTCGACGGGTCGTACGGCATCAGGTTCGACGGCCACTCCGTCAAGCTGGGACGATTCGCCTCGGTCAGTCTCTGGAAATTCGATGGCAAGGGTGGCATGAAGGCATCAGAGACCTACGACTCCGAGAAGACAGGTCCCCAGACGAGGCGCATCGCAGGCAAGTACAAGGTCAAAGGCGACTGCACCTTCCAGCTCTTGTTCGGGTCGGAGCTCGTTCGTCGCCACGGCGCCGACGGCGCGTGTGTGCTCACCGCGGGCGGAAAGCAATTCTTCTGCCTCGATGTCGAGAAGGGCTGGGTGACGACCGGGACGGGCTCCAAGGTCTAGAAGCGATGGCTGTGATCAGGTACCTCGTCGACGACGTCGACGCAGCGCTCGCTTTCTACACGGAGCAGCTCGGCTTCGAGGTCGAGCAACGTATGGGCCCCGCTTTCGCCATGGTCTCGCGCGGCGACCTGACGCTCTGGTTGGCAGGCCCGCTGAGCTCTGCCGCGCGGCCGATGCCTGACGGGCGTCGCCCCGAACCGGGGGGCTGGAACCGGTTCGTCGTCGAGGTCGACGATTTGGACGGGAAGGTCGAGGAGCTGAAGCGCGCCGGGCTCGCCTTCAGAAACGAGATCGTGACCGGCCCCGGCGGCAAGCAGATCCTGCTCGAGGACCCGGCCGGCAACGTCGTCGAGCTCTTCGAACCAAGCTAGCCCGCGGCCTCGGCCTTGCGCAACCCGCGCAGAGCCCAGACCGAGAAGAAGGCAACGAGAGAGACGGCGGCGAGGAACGCGAAGCCGACCTCGGTCGGGGACCCGCCGATGAACCCGCGGCCGGCCTCGACGATGCGCGTGAGCGGGTTGACGGCGGCGACGGAGTGGATCCAGCCCGTAAGCAGAGAGAGCGGGACGTACACAGGGGCAAAGAAGAGGACGAGGAAAACCGGCATCTGCATCGCCGGCCCGGCCTGCATCGTGCGCAGGCGCATGGCCACGCCTGCTGCCCAGAGCAGCGCCGCCACGTTCAAGATCGCAGCCAGCGTGTAGAGGCCGACGAGGTCGATACCGCTCCCGCCCACATTCATTCCGACAGCGAGGGCGACGGCCGTCAGGATCACCGCCGTAACGAGCCAGCGGACGAGCGCAGCTGCGGCGTAGCCAAGCACGATTCCAATGCGGTTAGGGGCCGCCAGCAGCAGGCGACGCGCGAAACCGCTCTCGAAATCGCGAGCGATCCCGAAGCCGGTGAAGACTCCCCCGAACGCAGCCGACTGGAGCAACACGAAGACGAACTGGAAGGCCGTGTATCCCTGTGCGAAGTCGAATCCCGGGACATCCGCGACGCGGGACAGCCCGCCTGCGAAGGCGGTGAAGAAGAAGAGCGGAAAGACGATCGAGGGGACGAACAGCGACGGATTCGTGAAGACGTTGTGGAGCATCCGCCACGCGACACCCTGAGCGACGGAGATCGTCCTCACGACCGGGCCATCCTCTCCCTCAGCGCCCAAGACGCGAGTGCGAGGGCAAGCACCGTGATCAAGCCCGCGATGCCGAAGCCGAGCGCGAGCGCCGTCCCGTCCCAGCCCGTGATGATCAGGCTGCGGACGCACTCGAGCAGGTAGGAAACCGGATTCGCGGTTGCCGCCCAGCGGAACCAGTCCGCCTGGATCAGGTTGCGCGGAATGTTCATCGACGAGATGAAGAGGAACACGAAGAACACGGGGAAGAGGCTCTGCACGGCCTCGCCCGAACCGGTGCGCAGCGCGGCGAAGGCGCCGAGCGCTCCGAAGGCGAGCGAGACGACGACGGCGAACGCGAACAGGACGAGGATCCCCAGTGGGCCGGACTCGAGTCGGACGCCCACGATGAGACCGACGGTCAGGTACACGGCTCCCTGGACAACGCCCATCGTCACCACCCCGCCCAGCTGGCCGGCGAGCAGTGCCACGCCGCGCATCGGCGTCAGCGACAGCCGGTTGAGGAACCCGGTCTGGATGTCGCGCGCGAGGTCGGTGCCGGCATTCATGGTCGCGAACAGGGCGCCCTGGAGGAACGGCACGGCGAGCGCGAACGCGACGAACGAGTGCGTCGGAAAGCCCGGTAGGCTCGTCTCCGCCTTCAAGCCGCCCGAGTTGACCGCGAGCAGCATCATCGGGAAGATGAGTGGAGCGATCACGTTGGCCGGCTGGCGGATCGTCCGCACCACCGACCGGCGGGCGAGCAGAAAGACCTGATCGGCGAACGTGCTCACGCAGCCTCCATAGCGAGGCCGGGCCGCTCCTCCTCTTCCTCCCCGGCGCCCTCGAGCGAGCGGCCGGTCTTGGCGAGGAACACGTCGTCGAGGGACGGCTGGTGGAGCTGAAGGTGCTCGACGGTCAAGCTCGCCGAGTCGAGTGCGCGCACGATGTCCGCGAGGTCGGCCTCCCCCGACCGGAGCCGCACTGCGACCCCTTTGGTCGAGCTGACGGGCTCCCCGAAGCGGGCGAGGATCTCTGCGGCCCGTGCGTGCTCAGCCGGGTCGGCGGGAATTGCCTCCACCGTCGGCCGCCCGACCTCGGCCTTGAGCGCGTCGGGGGTCCCTTCGGCGACGATTCGACCGTGGTCGATGATCCCGACCCGGTCGGCGAGGACGTCGGCCTCCTCGAGGTACTGAGTCGTCAGGAAGACGGTCACTCCCTCGTCCTTGGCAAGTCGCGCGACCTCGGCCCACAGCGCCGTTCTGCTCTGGATGTCGAGACCGGTAGTCGGCTCGTCGAGGAAGAGGATTTGCGGTCGGTGGACAAGCGCGAGGGCAAGATCCAGCCTGCGCTTCATCCCGCCTGAGTAGCCGCGGACCTTGCGGTCGGCTGCTTGCGTAAGGCCCACCCGCTCGAGGAGCTCGTCACCTCGCTGCCTGCGCTCCTCGCGCGGCAGCCCTTGCAGCGAGGCCTGCAAGCGAACGTGCTCGCGGCCGGTCAGCAGGGGATCGAGCGCGGCCTCCTGGAGGGCGGCTCCGATCCGGGCACGCACGGTTGGCCCGTCCGTCTTCACGTCGTAGCCTGCGACCCGCGCCGTGCCGGAGGTCGGCGGCAGGAGCGTCGTCAGCATGTGCACCGTCGTCGACTTGCCGGCTCCGTTGGGGCCGAGGAAGCCGTAAATCTCGGCCGGCGCGACGGCGAGGTCGATCCCGTCCACCGCCCGGGGCCCTTTCTTGAACTCGCGGACGAGCTTGTCGGCTTCGATCGCGTACTCGGTCATGGCATGCCTCTAGCCTAGTTTCCAATCGGCGCCAGCCGCGGGACGTCCTCGAAGGGCAACAACTTTGTGCCGAGATTCCCCGCAGGTCAATCTAAGTCGACGGAGCAGGTACCACGTCGGAAAGCAACCGACAAGGAGGACCTGTGCCCGCTCTACCGCTGCGAACCCTCTCGATCGCCCTCGCGCTCGCCGCGCCCGCCGGAGGCGCAATTGCGATCCGCCACAGTAAGGACGGCGGGGCGTCCGGAACCATCCAGGCCTGCGCCGCTCGCAAGGACGGGCGGGTGCGAGTCGTCTCGCGGGCGGGTGACTGCCGGCGTCAGGAACGGGCGATCTCCTGGAGCGTTCGTGGGCCGAAGGGCGAGGCCGGGCCGGCCGGAAGCGCAGGCCCGCGCGGCGCTGCAGGGGCGGCCGGTCCCTCGGGACAGACGGGCGCGGCAGGCGCGGCGGGGCCGCAGGGTGCAGCGGGTCGACAGGGCGACCGGGGGCCGCAAGGACCGGCCGGGCCGAAGGGCGAGCCTGGAACCAGCATCACCGCACTCGAAGCGTTGGACGGGTTGCCATGCCACGCCGGCGGCCACTCGGGGAAGGTCGCGCTGACCTACGACGCATCCGGCAAGGCCGTGTTCACCTGCGTTTTGCACACGGCGGATTCGGCGGTCCGGATCAACGAGTTCGCGACGGGGACCTCCACGGCGGCGACCGACGAGTTCGTGGAACTGGTCAACCCGGGAGCCTCGCCCGCCGACCTCGGCGGCTTCCGGCTCGTCTACCGCTCCGGCGCCGGAACCGCGGACGTCGTCCTGGGGACGGTGCCGGCCGGGACGACCCTCGCCCCGGGCGCGTTCTATCTCTTCGGGGGCAGCGGCTACGCCGGGGTCAGGGCCGCCGACCAGTCGTTCACGGCGGGGCTGGCCGCAACCGCAGGCGGACTGGGGCTGCGTGACGCGGAGGGAGGCCTCGTCGACTCGGTCGGCTACGGGTCGGCAACGAACGGTCTCGTGGAAAGCCACGCCGCGGCGGCACCACCGACGACGGCGACCCCCGGCTCGAGCGACGCGCGCGTGCCCGACGGCCACGACACGAACGACAACGCCGCCGACTTCTCGGTCATGGCCACTCCGACTCCTGGCGGTCGCAATTAGCTTTTGCGCCCCACTTTGAGCTATACTTGAGGAGTCAACAATATAGCGGAGACATATTGACTCGAGGATTGCCTGCACAACTAGAACGTGAGAGCCCGCTGCTCCAGTCGTGGGTGAGCTTCCTGCGCGCCCATGCGGCGGCGATCCGCCAGGCAAACGCCGATCTGATCGCCGCTCACGGACTGACGCTGAACGACTACGAGGTCCTCCTCCGCCTGGCGCGCGCGGATGATCGCCGCCTACGGCGCGTCGACCTCGTGAACCAGGTCCTGCTCACGCCGTCGGGCATCACACGGCTGCTGAACGGCCTCGAGAAAGCGGGCTACGTCGATCGGGCCCAATGCGAAAGCGATGCGCGCGTGACGTACGCGGTGCTCACGAACGCCGGCTACGAGAAGCTGCGCGAGGCCGGTCCTACCCACCTCGAGAGCATCCACGTTCTTTTCGGCGAGCGGTTCAACGAGGAGGAACTGGAGACGCTTGGCTCGCTCCTCGGCCGTCTGTCGGGTGGACCCGACTCGGAGGAATGCCTGCCGGAGTAGCCTCCGCACGTGGAGGAGCGGCGCCTGGGCGGCACGGAGCTGAGGATCTCGCGGGTCGTGCTCGGCTGTGGGAACTTCGGGGGGGTCGGCTCCGCTCCGGAGCTCTTCGGCCACGGTGAGAACGAGGCCGAGGCCTTCGCGCTCATGGATGCAGCTCGCGGGCTCGGCATCAACGTCTTCGACACCGCCGACGCCTATGGCGGCGGGCGGAGCGAGACGTTCATCGGCAACTGGCTGCGAGAACGTGGCCGGGACGGCGTGCTCGTCAGCTCCAAGGTGTTCCACTCAGTCGTCGGCGACCCGGACGACCGCGGGCTGGCGCGGGAGCGGATCCTCCGGCAAATCGACGGCACTCTGGAACGATTCGGCGTCGAGCGCCTCGACATGTACCTGATCCACGAGCCCGACCCGGATACGCCCCTCGAGGAAACCCTGGGCGCGCTCGCCGAGGTCGTGCAAGCCGGCAAGGTGCGCTCGATCGGCGCCAGCAACATCGATGCCGCCTACCTGCGCGAGGCGCTGGAGCTGAGCAGGCGCAACGGGTGGCCGCGCTTCGAGTGGGTGCAAAACGAGTACTCGCTGCTGGAGCGCTCCGCCGAGCACGAGCTCCTGGAGCTGTGTGCCGCCGAGGGTCTCGGCTTCACGGCTTTCAGTCCGCTGGCGGGGGGCTGGTTGACGGGGAAGTACCGCCGCGACGTGCCGTACCCCAAGGGCTCGCGCATGACCCAGCGACCGGGGCCCTACGGAGTATTCGAGAACGACCTGACCTTCGACGCGCTCGAACGCTTCGAGCAGGCAGCGGCCGCGCGGGACGTCGAGCCCGCAGTGCTGGCCTTCGCCTGGGTGCTCTCGAACCCGCACGTGACAGCGGCGATCGCCGGGCCGCGCCGCCCAGAGCACCTCGAGCCGCCGCGGGCAGGGCTCGAGCTCGAGCTCACGCCGGACGAGCGCGACGAGCTGGCGGGGCTGTTCACGTGAGCGAGGTGCTCGTCCTGTCGCACGCAGACGTCGAACGGCTGCTGCCCATGGACGAGTGCATCGAGGTTATGGCTGGGGCTCTCGCCGACCTCGCGCGCGGGCGCGCCCACAACCCACTGCGCTTCGTCGTTCGCCCGCCGGAGGCGTCGAACCTGCTCGGCCTGATGCCCGCGCACCGAGCGCCGACCTGGGCGCTCAAGGAGGTGGTGGTCGCACCGCAGAACTCCGCGCGCGGTCTCGACCCGCACCAGGGCGCGGTGCTCCTGCACGACGGCGAGACCGGCGAGCTCCGAGCGGTCGTCAACGCCTCCGCGATCACGGCGATCCGAACAGCAGCCGTCACAGCCGTCGCCTCGCGCGCCCTCGCGCGCGAGAACAGCCGCGAGCTCGCCATTCTGGGCTCCGGCCACCAAGCGCGGTCGCACCTCGAGGCGCTGAGTCTTGTGCACCAAATCACGAGAGCTCGCGTCTGGAGCCGAACCCCCGACCACGCGGAGCGTTTCGCCGCCGACGCCGAGACGCCGTTCCCGGTCGAGGCAGCCGGTTCGGCCGAGGAGGCGGTTTGCGACGCCGACGTCGTCGTGACCGTCACCGCTGCGCCGGAGCCGATCGTTTCGCGGGACTGGCTCGCTCCGGGCGCGCACGTGAACGCCGTGGGTTCGAGCATCCCCACCACACGCGAGCTCGACACAGCCACGATGGCGGCCGGCTCGCTGTTCGTCGACCGGCGCGAGTCGACCCTGAACGAGGCGGGGGACTACCTGCTCGCCGCGGCCGACGGCGCGATCGGCCCCGACCACATCCAGGCGGAGCTCGGCGAGGTACTGACCGCAATGCATCCAGGACGAACGGGAGAGGACGAGCTGACGGTGTTCAAGTCGCTCGGCCTCGCCGTGGAAGACCTCGCAGCGGCTGAGCACGTCTATGCGCGCGCGCGAGAAACAGGAGCCGGCACGGCGGTGCCGTTCTGATCCCGCTCGAGGACATTCGCCGGGCCCGCGAGCGCCTCGCCGGCTCGGTCGTCCGTACTCCGCTCATCCGGCTGCGCGCGCCCGAGGTCGAGAGCGAGCTCTGGCTCAAGCTCGAGAACCTGCAACCGATCGGCTCCTTCAAGCTCCGCGGAGCACTAAACGCGATCCGGAGCGCCGCGCCTGAAGAGCTGCGCGACGGCGTGCTCACCGCTACTGCCGGAAACATGGGCCAGGGCGTCGCCTGGGCAGCACGCGAGCTCGAGCTGCCATGCACCGTGATCGTTCCCGATGTCGCGCCACAGACGAAGCTCGACGCGATGGAACGACTGGGCGCAACGGTGGTCAAGCTTCCGCACGCGCAGTGGTGGCAGGTACTCGTCGACTCACGCTACGAGGACGTGCCTGGCCTCTTCGTGCACCCGGTCGAGGACGAGCGCGTGATGGCCGGGAACGGAACGATCGGGCTCGAGCTGCTCGAAGACCTGCCCGACCTGGATGCTGTGATCGTGCCGTTCGGAGGCGGAGGGCTCAGCGTCGGCATCGCGAGCGCGCTCAAGGCCTCCCGGCCGGACGCGCGCGTCTATGCGGCCGAGCCCGCCACAGGGGCGCCCCTGACGGCTGCGTTCGAGTCGGGCGAGGCCCGGCCGCTCGACGACTACCAGGCCTCATTCGTGGACGGGGCCGGAGCCCCTCAGCTGCTACCGAAGATGTGGGGCCTGGCCCAGGAGGCTCTGGACGGCGCCTTCGCAATGCCGTTGGACGACGTGGCCGCTGCCGTGCGCCTGCTCGCGGAGCGCGCGCGCATCGTCGCCGAGGGCGCGGGTGCTCTCGGGGTCGCGGCCGCGCTCGCCGGGAAGGCCGACGGCGCGCGCAAGGTGGTCGCGGTGATCTCGGGCGGGAACATCGACAGCGAGAAGCTCGCGCTGATCCTCGGCGGCGAGACGCCTTAGGCCGTCCTCACGGCGACGTCCGCCTCAGCCGGCGAAGACGCCCACGTAGATCGTGATCACCGACTTGACCGGCACCCGGGTGCCCGGTGGCGGCTGTTCGTCCAGCACGGTGTCCGCCTCGGACGAGTCCGCTGTCTCCTGGGGAATCTCCTGGACGCGAAAGCCGGCGTCCTCTAGCCGCTGGGTCGCCGCGCCCACGTCGAGGCCGATCACGTCCGGCACGGGCCTCTTCGGCCGCGAGCCGGGACCCGCAAGCCCCTCGGACACGTTCAGCAGCACCGTCGCCCCGCGCCGCACGGAGGTCCCAGCTGGCGGCGCCTGCGTGACGACCCGCCCTTCCGGCTGCGACGACGGCACGTACTTGACGCGTCCCTTCAGGCCCGCGCCGCGGAGTCGCTTCAGCGCCACGGCCTGGTCGAGCCCTCGCATCTCCGGAACGCGCGCAGTGCTCGTCGTCGTGGTGGTGGTGGTGGTGGTGGTGGTGGTCGTGGTCGAGGTCGTCCCGGTCGAGGCCTCGCCGGTCGAGACGTTGATTCGCACCGGCGATCCCTTCGGGATCCGTCTCCCGGCGGAGGGGTCCTGAGCGACGACGGTCCCCTTCGGCTCCTGGGAGGGGACGTTCGCCGGCTTCGGGACGAACCCAGCCGCCTCCAACGTCTTCTTCGCAGTCGGAGCGGAGTCGCCGATCACGTCGGGGACGGTTCCGACGCCACGGGAGACGCTTAGCTCGACAACGGAATTCTCGGGAACGCTGCTGCCCGCCCCCGGCTTCTGGCCGACGACCGTATTCGCCGGCTTGGCCGACCGCACCAGGACGATCTTGAACTTCAGCTTTCGGGCAGCGAGCTCGGCCACAGCCTGGTCGCGCGTCTTGCCCACGACGTTCGGCACACGCACCATCGCCAGCTGAGAGACGAAGACGCTCACGACGGAGCCCTTCCTGACTCGCACACCGGCGCCCGGCCGCTGGTCGACGACGGTTCCCGGCGCCTGGGTGCTCTTCCGGGTCAGCAACCTCGGCCTGAGCTTCGCCGCTCTCAGCCGGGCGACCGCGTCGGCCGCCTTCAGACCGACCACGTTGGGCACGGCGACACGTGCCGGCTTCGGCTTGTCGTCCCGCGTGAGCAGGATCACCGCCACGATCCCGCCGACGACGAGGAGTGCGAGCGCCAGGAGCCACGGCCAGAGCTGCGGCGGCCGGGGGCGGCGCGGCGGTGGGAGAACCTCGGTCTCTTCGATGACGGGCTCGGTGCCCGTCTCCTGGACGATCGTCTCTGCGGTCGGCTCGCCCGGCTCGGGCGGAGGCGTACGGCGGAATCTCATTGCACGTCGTCTTCCCCGGTCCACCGCCTGCGTGAAACGCATTGACCCGTGGAAACCCCCGTTTCGAGGGACGCGGCCCGCAACGCGGATCGCCGATAGTGCCTGCAGGAGCCAACCGGCTCTGCACTGCGGCCATGAATCTCATTACTTCCTCCACCGCCGGCGTCGGCACGCTGGCCGAGCCTCCCGTCAGCCCGCTCCCCTCGGGTGAGCTCGCGGACGCTGACCCGACTCGCTCGATGCCTGCATTGCGCACCGTGACCCCTCCGGCCGAAGGATCCGCAGAGGACACGACGCCCCTCCAGACGCCTCCTCCCACCCCGCCGGTCGAGGCGCAGCTCGTCAAGCTCGGCCTGCTCACGGTCGGCCAGCTCGCCGAGGCGCACCGCCACCGGCTCGAGACAGGTCGTCCCGTGCTCGACGTGGCAATCGAGAAGGGCTGGGTGAGCGCCGAGAAGATCGTTGAGCTCGGAGGTGAGCTTCCCAAGTCCGTGAATCAGGTCGCCGAGGCCCTGGTAGAGGCCGAGCCCGTCGTCGAGGTCGAGCAGACCACCGAGACCGAGCCGGCAGCCGATCCGGAGCCGACTCCGCCACCCGCGGCCGTCGAGCCCGAGGCGCCGACAAAGCCCTTTTACGTCCTCATCCACCTGCAGAACGGCGAGCGTATTCTAATCGGCGAGGCCGAAGGCGCCCAGCGCGCCGAGGCGCTCGCGCGCGATGTGGTCGCCGAGGTCACCCGCTCCGGCGCGGACAAGTGGCCGTTCTACGCGAGCCGCTTCATCCGTCCCGAGACGATCGTCTCGGTCGACGTGGTCGAAGGCGACCTTACGCAAACTTAACTCGCGGCCTCGATCGGATCCTTAACATGGTTAAGGAATGCCGACAACGGCCACCTCACACCCAGTTGCGCTCGCGAACCGGCTCAGGCCGGTTTTGCTCAAGCTGAACCGACACCTGCGCCGGGAGATCCACTCGCTCGGCGTCACCGGCGGCCAGGTCTCTCTACTCAACACCCTTCAGCAGAACCCGAGCATCGGCATGACCGAGCTCGCCCACCATGAGGGCTTCTCGGCTCCGGCCCTCTCCAAGTACGTCGACCGCCTCGAGGCCGCCGGCCTCGTCCGCCGCGAGCCGAGCGCGACTGACCGGCGACGTGTCGGCCTGAAGCTGACCGCCGAGGGCGATCGCGTGCTGCGCTCCGTGAAGCAGCGCCGCACCGCGTGGCTGGCCGACCGGATGAAGCACCTCGACGCGCGGGAGCTGAAGGCGCTCGAGCAGGCCGTCGTTCCCCTCGCCCGGCTGGTTGAGGACGAGGAATGACGTCGCTTGTGCTCGCCCTCAATGCGCGCACGTTCTCGAGCCTGAGACGGCACCGCAACTACCGCTTCTACTTCTACGGCCAGGCGGTATCCCAGACCGGTACCTGGATCGACAAGATCGCCCAGGCGTGGCTGGTGCTCGCGTTGACGCACTCGGCGCTCGCCGTTGGCCTCCTCGCCGCCTGCCAGTTCCTGCCGTTCACGATCCTCGGCCTCGCAGCCGGCGTGATCGTCGACAGGCTCGATGCGCGGCGGACCGTCGTCGTCACCCAGGCGATCCGAATGGTGCTTGCGTCGACGCTGGCCGTACTCGTGCTGACCGGGCTCGTCGAGACGTGGATGGTCTTCACGCTCGCATCGCTGACCGGGATCGTGCTCGTGCTCGATGCTCCCTCGCGGCAAGCGCTCACGTTCCAGATGGTCGGGCGACGCGAGCTGCCGAACGCCGTCGCGCTCAACTCGAGCCTGTTCAACGCGGCGCGCATCGTCGGCCCGGGCATCGGCGGACTGCTGATCGCGGCCTTCGGCGTCGGCCCGGCGTTCGCCTTGAACGCGGCGAGCTTCGTCGCCGTTCTGGTCGGGTTGCTGCTGATGGATCCCCGGGCGCTCGTTCCGGTCGACCGGCCCGGCGAGAAGCCGACGCTCCTGCGCGGCATGCGCGAAGGGCTCGGCTACGCACGGCGTACGCCGTCGGTCCGGCTCGTGCTCGTGATGCTCGTGGCCATCTCGACCGTCGCCCTCAACTTCAACGTGCTACTCCCGCTGCTGGCGAACAAGACGCTGCACGCCGGCCCCGAGGTGTTCGGGATCCTGGGTGCGGCGTTCGGCGCGGGGGCGCTGTTCGGCGGGCTCGTTGCCGCTGCCGTCGGCAAGGCGAGCTGGAAGGTCACGCTCGCCGCTGCCGGCGGGCTCGGCCTCGCAGAGCTCGGGCTCGCACCGCAGCACTCGCTCCTGCCGGCGGTGGTGCTCCTCTTCGCCACCGGCACCTGCTTCACGGTCTACACCGCGAACTCGAACACGGCCCTTCAGCTCGGGGCGCCGGACCATATGCGCGGCCGCGTGATCGGCCTCTACTACTTCGCCTTCAACGGCCTGGCGCCGTTGGGCGGGGTCCTCACGGGCTTTCTCGCCGCGGCGGGCGGCACACGGCTGGCCTTCAGCGTCGCGGGCGCGACCACCATTGCGGTGGCAATCGCGGCGGTGCCTCAGCTCGGGCGGCTCCGCCGCCGCGAGCCTCAGCCTGCCTAGCGGTGCGTGGCTCGCACGACGTGCGACCCATTCGCGTTCATCACGCAAATGTCGATCAACTCGCAGGTGAACACGATCTTCCGCCCGTTGGGTGACCAGGATGGATCCTGACCCTCGGCGAGAGCTCGGACCTTCCGCGTCCTGACGTCCAGCACCTTGATCGTCTGGTGACGTTCCGAGAAGACAATCTTTCGCCCGTCGCGCGACCAGTCCGGCTGCCAGGGGTCGATGCCCGCCTTGATCCTGTGGATGGGACCTTTCCCGGTCGCCTTGACGAGGCCGATGAAGCCGGTCGAATACCCGTTCGTGGGCTCAATCACGTAGGAAAACGCCAGCCAGACCGACCGTCGCGACCAGGTCGGGAGTGTGTACGCGAGACCCTCAGGCGACACCGCGATCCCGTGCGGGTCGTCGCCGTTGGCCTTCATCACCCACAGCGACCCGCTATGCGTTTCCTCCGCCGCGGTGAACGCGATCCGTCGGCCGTCGCGTGACCAGGCCGGGCAGCACGCACCCTCCAGCAGGCTCACGAAGAGCTCCCGATGCCCGGTGCCGTCGATGCCGATGTCGTCGATGTCGCCGTAGTGGTCTGGTAGGCGAGCCGCTTGCTGTTCGGTGACCACGACGGATCGGCCTTCACGACGTTGTCGTCCGTGACACGCCGGATGCCGCTCCCATCCGCTCTCATCACATAGATCTGGCCGGCGCGGTCAGGGCGCTCGAAGTTGCTGGTGAACGCGATCCAGCGGCCGTTCGGCGACCACGCCGGCTCCGTGTAGGTGATGTACTCCGCGTCTTTCGAGACGGGGCGCGGCCGCCGAGCCAGGTGCTGCGACGATCGTCGTCACGACCGCCATGGTTACGCCGGTGAGGCGAGCCCATCGCACGTGCCTAGTGTGACACCGCCAGAGCGGGTCGTCCACGGATTGGAGTGGTGCCAGGCTGATTCGTGGTGTACCGTCGGCGCATGCGCCGTCCGGTGGCTACGGCGCTCGTGCTCTTGCTTGCTGCAGCGAGCGCCGCAGGGGTCAAATTGTTGGGCGACACTGCCACGCGTGCTCCTCTCTCGAACGCGGGCGGCTCGGCAGCTGTCTTCAGCGGCCCCGTCGTCTACGGAATCGGCCCCCGCGAGGAGAGCGTCGCGCGGGAGCGCAAGGCGCAGGCCACCACGGCTCCGCCGGTGACGGCACTCTCCGGAACGTCGATCGAAAGGCGGAGGGCACTGCCCTGCGGCCGCGGCCGAGACATCGTCAACGCCGACCACCGCGATCGCATCGGCGCGGCGTGCGAGGTCGTTTCCGTACGCGTCTCCCGCGACAATCTGTCCGATCCCGAGGCGCAGCACGAGACCCAGGTCGAGCCGGACAGCTTTGCGTACGGCGCGACGATCGTGACCGCCTTCCAGATCGGCCGGTTCATGGGCGGCGGCGCGCTGGCCACCGGCTTTGCGACCTCCCGGGACGCCGGGCGGACGTGGCGATCCGGAGTGCTCCCTCGCCTGTCCTTGCACTCCAGGCCGCCGGGGCCGTTCGACCTCGTCAGCGACCCATCGGTCGCCTACGACGCGGTTCACGGTGACTGGCTGATCGCCTCTCTGGTCGCGCCGGACCGCGGCACCGCGCTCGCGATCAGCCGCTCCAGGGACGGCGTCACCTGGAACGCACCCGTCCTCGCCGCCCCGCCGGGGGTCGGCGACTACGACAAGGAGTGGATCTCCTGCGACAACTGGCCCCGCAGTCCCTACCGGGGGCGTTGCTACCTCTCGTACGTCAACTTCGGCTCAGGCGCGCTCGAGACGCGCCGCTCCAACGACGGCGGCAAGACATGGTCCGCACCCGCTCTGTCGCTCTCTGGCCTGCCGGGTGGGTCGAACCTGAACGGCGCGTTCCCGATCTCCCGTCCCGACGGCACGCTGCTCGTCTTCTACACGGTGTTCAACGGCTTCCTCGTCGGGATGAACGAGATCGCCGTCGCGAGCTCCGACAACGGCGGCCTCACTTTTCAGAACAGCCGGGTCTCCAACCTGATGAGCTTGGATCTCGACGGCGTGCGCGCCCCTCCGTTCGTCTCCGCCGCGCAAGACGCGCGAGGTGTCGTCTACGCCGCCTGGAGCGACTGCCGGTTCCAGGAGGACTGCACCACGAACGGCATCGTCTACTCGCGCTCGCGCGACGGTGTCGCCTGGTCGACGCCGGCCCGCGTAGCGACCGGGGACGGCCGGGGCGGCGTCGACCACTTCCTGCCGGGCCTCGACGTGCTCGGATCGGGCCCGAAGGCCCGGGTCGCAATCACGTATTACTCGCGGCCGCAGCCCATCGGCTGTGGGTACACGTGCTCCGCGAACGTCGACGTCTGGCTGAGCGAGTCGGCAACCGCGGGCCGCACCTGGCTGAAACCGCAGCGACTGAACAAGGAGCGGATGAAGGGGTCGTGGATCGCCGACAGCAACCTCGGCAAGTTCCTCGGCGACTACCTCTCGACCTCCTACGTGCGCGGAAGGCCGATGGCGGTCTTCGCGCTTGCCCAGCGCCCCGCCGGGGGGCGGCTCCGCCAGGCCACGTACGTGACGACGCGAATCACCCGCTAGCAGGAGGGTCTGCCACGCTCAGGGGCGCCTTTTTACGGGCCTCTTACACGCCTACCACCCGACCCGCACGTTTCGCGGCAACAATGTGGCCGTGCTCAAGAACAAGAGATTTCTGCTCACGGCCGTGGCGTTCCTGACGCTGAACGCCACGCTCTGGCTGGCGACGATCGGCTTCGCGATGCCGCGTCCGCTGATCAACTACTTCCTGGGCACGAAGATGATTCGGGCCGAGATCCTGGTGCGCGAAGGGCAAGTCAGCCACGACTTCCGGCTCGACCAGGGACGAGTCCGGTCGCTCGACCGGTCGAACATGATGATCACGCTCAAGGAGCGCGACGGCGCGGTCGTTACGATTCCGGTCGCAGCGGACACGCTCGTGAAGGTGAACGGCAAGACGGCCACGTTCCAGCGGCTGCGCGCCGGCTGGCAGGCTCTCGTGATCCGTGACGGCGAGAAGACAACCCAGATCCACGCAACAAAGCCGGCCTCCAAGAAATGAGCTCGAAGGCAGCACCGGCCGTGACTGACGGGTCTCGCGCCCTCGGCGGCACGCTGCTTCTCGTCGAAGACGAGCAGTCGATCGGAACGCTCGTGCGCGGCTACCTGCAGCGCCTGGGCTACAACGTCGTCTGGGTGCGCACAGGCGAGGAGGGCCTGGCCGAGCTCGACCGGCATCCCGTGCGCATCGTCGTGCTCGACATCCGCCTGCCGGGAATGGACGGCTTCGACGTCTGCCGCGAGATCCGCTCACGTTCGTCGGTGCCGATCGTGATGGTCACGGCGAGAGACGAGGAGCCCGACCGCGTCGCAGGCCTCGAGCTCGGCGCAGACGACTACATCACGAAGCCTTTCTCGCCCCGCGAGCTCGCTGCTCGGATCAAGGCTGTGCTCAGGCGCACCGAGGGCCACCCCGGTGACGACGAGCTCAGCATCGGCGACGTGATCGTCAGGCGCGAGCAGCGCGAGGTCATCGTCGGCGAAGAGCCGGTGGCGCTGACCAGCAAGGAGTTCGACCTGCTCGCGTTCCTGATGGACAACGTCGGCCTCGTCCGCTCGCGCGAGCAGCTCCTCGACCGGGTCTGGGGCATGAGCTATCCCGGCGGCACGAGAACCGTCGACGTCCACGTCGCGCAGCTGCGCCGCAAGCTCGGGCGCCCCGACCTGATCCGAACAGTCCGAGGGGCGGGGTACAAGGCCGTCAAGCCGTGAGGTTGCCGGCGCCAGGAGGGTTTGGCGAAAAGCCGCTCGTCGCTGGCGTGCGATGCTCGTTCGCTGACAAGGACGCAGGGAGCCCGAATAGCAGCGCTATCCTGGCGACTGAGGACGCCGCTCAGTGGGCGAGCAGCGCGCGCCAGCGGCACAGACTGTTTTGCGCCAAATCCTCCTAAGTCGCCGGACGTCTCTGCGGACACAGCTGTTCGCCGCCACGGTCGCGGTCGTCCTGCTCTCGGTCGGGCTGATGCTGGCGATCGGTTCCGTGCTGACCCGACGGGCGGTCGAACGAGCGGCGTTGAAGGACGTCTCGCACCAGGCCGACCTGCTGGCGGCCCGCGAGCAGGTCGCGGTCTCGCCCTGCGCGCGGTTGCAGGACGTGAGGCCGTTCTTCGAGCGCCAGCACGAAATCGCCAGATGCATTCCGCGAAACCAGCCCTCGCGGTATCTGCCGGGCGATCGTTGGCTGCAGCTCAGGGTCAATAAAGCCCTCAACGGCACGGTCACGATCGGCGGGACCGAGTACTTCTTTGCCGCCCGCCGTGCCAGCGAGACCGACGCGTTCATTCTGCTGCGGCCAAAGCGCCTCGGCGCGACCGCTTTCGGTCCGTTCCTGGCCGGTCTCGTGATCTCAGCGATCGCCGGCGCATCGCTCGCCGCACTGGCGGCGTTCCTGCTTGCGCGCCGGATCGCACGCCCCGTCAGGCGCGTGGTCGAGGCTACGCATCGAGTCGGGGAGGAGCAGGCGCACGAGCCGGTGCCGGTCGAGGGCGCCACCGAGCTGGCGACGCTCGCCCGCTCGTTTAATCGCATGGCCGAGCAGCTGGCACGCGCCCGCGCGGCCGAGAAGCAATTCCTGCTGTCCGTGTCGCACGAGCTGAAGACGCCGCTGACGGCGATCCGGGGCTACGCGGAGGGCTACGACGACGGGGCATTCTCCGCCGACGAGACGGTCGGGACGGTCCTGCGCGAGGCCGACCGCCTCGAGCGCCTCGTCCGCGACCTGCTCGACCTCGCGCGCATGAACCGCACCGATTTCTCGATCCACCGTCAGCCGATCGACCTAGCCGCCGTGGCTCGCGAGGTCGTCAATCGGTACGAAGCACAGGCACGCGGCTTCGAAGTCGTTCTCGAAGCCGACGCGCCTGCAGAGGCCTCGGCGATCGGCGATTACGACCGAGCTGTCCAGGTGGCCTCGAACCTGGTCGAGAACGGTCTCCGCCTCACTCCGCCCGGGGGAATGGTCCGCGTGGTCGCCCAGCCCGGGCTCCTGTCGGTCGAGGACTCGGGCCCCGGTCTGAAGCCCGAGGAGATCGACCGCGCCTTCGAGCGCTTCTACCTCTACTCGCGCTACGGGGCCGACCGCGGAGTCGGAACGGGCCTGGGCCTCTCGATCGTCAAGGAGCTCTCGGAGGGCATGGGCGGCACGGTCGAGGTAGAGAGCGAGCTCGGCCGAGGCACGCGCTTCACCGTGCGCCTCAATCTCCCCCCGAGCCGCGAGCGCCCCGAGCCGCGCGAGCACGCGGCCCGAATCTAAACCAGCACCTTTACCGCTCTTTTACTTCCCCAGTACCCCCCCGTGACACGGCGCGGGGACCCTGCGAATGACAACGAACCGATACCCAGGAGGTACGGAACGTGAAGGGCAGGATCATTCTTCTCTCATTGGCGGCGTTGCTGGTGACGACCGCCACCGCAGTAGCCGCACACCGCGTGATCATCCGCGGCACGCCGCATGCAGATGTGCTCGTCGGTACGCCCGGCCCGGACCGGATCTATGCCCGCGGTGGCGCGGACCAGATCCAGGCCCTCGCGGGCAACGACAGGGTCTTCGCCGGGTGGGGCGCTGACTCCGTAGACGCCGGTGACGGCAACGACATGGTGCTCGGCGGCCCCGGCAACGACAATCTCGTCGGGGGCGCAGGCAACGACCTGCTGCGCGGCCGGCACGGAAACGACGTGGTCGACGGTGGGCTCGGGAACGACCGGCTCCGCTCCGGTGGGGGCGTCGACCAGCTTCAGGGCGGCGAGGGCAACGATCGCCTGTACGCGCTCGCCCCGGACAACAAGGTCGACTCGCTCGACTGCGGCCCCGGCGACCACGACGTCGCGTGGGAGCTCTCGACCGAGCACGACACGATCGTGAACTGCGAGGTCGTCAAGACGGTGACCATCTCGCAACCGGACGAATAGCGACGGACGGGATCAAGCTTCTCTCTCCCCTCAGCGAAGGCCCGCCACCCGGAGGCGGGCCGTCGTCGGGAGGGACGACCAAGGGGGATGTCGTGAACGGCAGGAAGCTCATCGGAATCGCAGCGGCAGCGACGCTCTTCGCCGCCGTGGCGACCGGCAGCCAGGCGCGCACTCAGCGAGCAGCGCCCAAGCCGCCGCCGAACATCATCGTGATCGAGACCGACGACCAGACCCTCGAAGAGCTGGCCGTCCTCCCGAAGACCCGTCGCCTGATCGGCGACGAGGGAGTCACCTTCGACAACAACTTCGACTCGTTCTCGCTCTGCTGCCCGTCGCGCGCCACGCTGCTGACGGGCCAGTACTCGCACAACAACGGCGTGCGCGGGAACCAGCTCCCCGAGGGCGGCTACTACAAGCTCGACTCCACGAACACGCTTGCCGTCTGGCTCCAGCGCGGCGGCTACTACACCGCCCACGTCGGTAAGTACCTGAACGGCTACGGGACGAGGAACCCGCGGGAGATCCCGCCCGGCTGGAGCGACTGGCACGGCGCGGTCGACCCCTCGACCTACCGCTACTACAACTACACGCTGAACGAGAACGGCATCCTGCACACCTATTGCGCGCCGCCGCGAAAGGCGTCCTGCTACCAGACTGACGTCTACCGCGACAAGGCGGACGAGATCATCCGCCGCCAGATCCCGCAGTCGCAGCCGCTCTTCATGTGGGTCGCGTTCCTTGCCGACCACTCCGGCGGGCCGCGCGAGTCGGACGACCCGGCCGGCCTCGGGACACCCGTGCCGGCGCCGCGCCACCGCAACGCCTTTAGAAACCTGCCTCTGCCGACTCCGCCGAGCTTAAACGAGGCGGACGTCTCCGACAAGCCTGTCTCGATCCAGAGGCGCAGGCTCATGACCCAGGCGCAGATCAACGCCGTGCGCGAGAACTACCAACAGCGCCGGGAATCGCTGCTTGCCGTCGACGACGCGGTCGAATCGATCGTCAACACGTTGGCGGCGAGCGGCGAGCTCGAGAACACGATGATCATGTTCACGAGCGACAACGGTTTCTT
Organism: Actinomycetota bacterium; assembly: GCA_030854475.1. Taxonomy (GTDB): domain Bacteria; phylum Actinomycetota; class Thermoleophilia; order Gaiellales; family Gaiellaceae; genus JALYTD01. The sequence continues at coordinate 28,393 of JALYTD010000067.1, read as the reverse complement.
CCACGGTGAGCACCGCGTGCGCTCGGGGAAGGTACTTCTGTACGAACCGTCGATCCGGGTCCCGCTGCTGCTGCGCGGCCCCGGCATCCCGCAGGGTGTCCACCGCAAGCAGTTGACGATGAACGTCGACTACGCGCCGACGATCGTCGCGGCTGCAGGCGTGCGAGCGGGACGAGTGATGGACGGCATGTCGCTGCTGCCTCTGGCGCTGGACGGCGCTCGCCAGCCCGGCCGCGACCTGCTGGTGGACAACCAGCCCGGTGCGGCGCACTTCGACGCCGTCCGGACGCGGCGCTTCAAGTACGCCGAGTACGCGACCGGAGAGCGTGAGCTCTACGACCTCGCACGCGATCCGTACGAGTTGCAGAGCCTGCACATCGACCCGCGGTATGCCTCGGTCAGGACCTCGCTGTCGACACGGTTGCACCGGCTCGTCGCTTGCCGCGGCTCCGGTTGCCGGGTCGGCCCGCCACTGCGCCTCTCGCTTCGCTGTGTGCGCCGCTCGTTCGTCGCGCGCGTGCGCGGCAGCGGCATCCAGCTCGCGACGTTCTACGTCAACGGTCGCCGCGTGCGGGCGGATCGCAAGGCGCCATTCGCGGTCGCAATCGGGCGCGGGAGGCAGCCGACGCGCGGCCTGTTGCGGGTTCGCGTGACCCTGTCGTTCGACCGCATGGTGACCATCGATCGCTCCTTCACGAGGTGCCGGTAGGCCTAACCCATCTGGAGTAGGGCAGGTGACCCATGACACAAAAGGCAAAAGTCACCCAAAAGGGGGCAGACCCTATGGTCTCTCCTACCGACCATACGTGAATCGAGGAGCGATCTAACCGGGAAGCTCGCCACTCTCCCTTTCCGCTCCCGACCTAACGAATAGAGGGCGGTCTCGTCGCAGGGCCGCCCTCATTTTTCACGCTAACCACAGCTCGAAAAATCCGATCACCCGGCGCTCGTACTGCTGCGGATGCTTGGTCAGCCCGCCCGTGTGCGGGGCGTCGGTCACCTCCCAGAGCAGCTTGGGCTTCTTCGCAGCGTCGTAGTACACGCGGTTGATGTCGCGCTCGAAACCCGTGCCCGACGAGATCAGGAACACGGGCCGCGGCGCGATCTTTCGGACTTTCCGCTTCAGCGTCGGCGGAGGGCTGACGCGCGAGAGCAAGCTGTTGCCCGCGAACGGGATCCCGAGCGTGATCACCAGGTTGACCTTCTCGCCGAACTTGGGCAGCAGCCAGGTCTCACGGAAGCTCCGCGCCTGCGCGCCCTCAGCCACGACAGCGTCGATGCGCGAATCGCTGCCGGCGGTCTGGATGGCGGCCTCGGCGCCGGTCGAGAGACCGAGGATCCCGATTCGACGTTCGCCACGCTTGCGGAGGAACTTCACGGCGGCCTCGACGTCGCGATGCCAGGTCCAACCGAGGTTCTCGGGCCGGCCCTCGCTGTCCCCGGCCCCGCGCGGGTCGTACGAGAGCACGCCGAACCCGTTGCGCGCGAGCAGCTTCGTGCGGGAGAGGATTCCACCCCGGCGGTCGCCGCCCGAGCCGTTGACTGTGATCACGACCCCGTGGCCGCGCTTGGGCCGGATGTACCAGGCCGCGAGGTCGAGCCCGTCGCTCGTCTGCAGCGTGACGTTCTCGTGCTCGATCTTCAGAGCCGAATCGGGCACGTGCACGGGCTGCTTGTGGACGATGTAGACGGTCACCTCGAGCGGGATCACGAGCAGGATGATCGTCGCGGCGACTCCGAGCAGAGCTCCGAGCTTCTTCGCGATGCGCTGCCGTGGCGTGCGTGACCCTTTCGGACGCAGGACGAGTGCCCCGGCCAACAGCACGAGCACGACTCCAGCGGCCCCTGCGATCAGCCCGGAGACGTCGTTGCCGCCGATCCCGCCCCCCCGCCTGAGATGCGCAACGTGCAGCGCGCCGTCCGCAGCCGCCAAGGTGCCGAACACAAAGGCGACCCAGGCGCGGGCGCCCGGACGCATCAGCGAGAACCCGAGCATCGCCGTGTTCGCGATCACGCACGGCAGCACGATCGTGCCGAGGTTTGCGCCGACGGACGTCCCCATTGGCCGGCAGAAGGTCGCGTCCAGCAGCATGTGCGCGACGATCAGCGCCGTCGCCGTGACGAAGACGCGGCCCGACGCAACCTCGATCCGAGCTAGCAGCGCCCGCACGGCGCGAAGCATCGTCCATACATACGGACCGTGGCTAGGCTGCGACGGTTGGAGGGCAGGCAGAACTACAACTTCACGCTCGCGATCCTCGCCATCGTCGGCACCGCGTTCGCTCTTCAGCAGAGGGGGGTCGCGCTCTTCGTCACACCGGTGGGACCGGAGCCCTTCGTGGTCGCGACGGCGGAAGCTAGCGACTAGAGCGGCGGATCTGGCAAGCTCCCCGCTTCCGTCGATGAGGCCGCACATCGACACACTCGATCTCGCCCTGATCTCGCGCCTGCGCGAGGTCGTCAGCGGCAAGCCGACGACCGAGGCGGAGGTACGGAGGCTGGCCGACCAGGCCGGCGGCTGGGAGCGGACCGTGCAGGCTCAGCTCGACGGGAACGAACGCCGTCTGGGCGCGCTGACCTCGGACCCGAGCAGCGCGCTCGCCGAGATCGCCGACGAGGTGCGGCGCCGCGACGGGCTCGTACGCGAGCTCGACGACGCTCGTGCTCTGTTGGTCGGTCTGGACGACCGGGCCCGCGAGCTCCGCACGGCGTGGCTCAAGCACCACGCCGAGTCAGTGCGGCTTCGGCCACCATCTTCTAGCTCGCGCTCGCCGGCTCGGCCTCCGGAGCACCTGACGACGCAGCGTCGGCGGCGTCAACGTCCTTGAAGAACCGGCGGTGCACCCAGTATCTGGTGCCATCGAGATCGATGCTGCCCCACAGCCCGGAAAGGGGCCCGAGCTTCGTCCGGCGCGGAAGCTCGCCGGCGACCGACTTCGCGACCGTCGGCCGGAACGCGCTTGCCCTCAGGATGAGGATCCGCCGGTCGGTTACGACCACGACCACGTACTTGGCGAAGAACATGATGATCGGCGTGAGGAACACCCAGTTCGGGTTCGGCCCGGTCTGGGCATTGAACACGGCTTGGATCGTCTCACCCTGCTCGACAAACGGGGCAGCGCTCTCACGGATCTTCTCTCGAGCTCCCATGACTCTCTCCTCTCACGACGCGGCCAGGCGGCGACCCTAAAAGCCGCCGCCTGCCGAGTCAATACGCGGAACTGCTCAGGCGCTCGCCGTCATCGCGGCTTCCATCTCCTCGGGCGAGACGTCCTTCACGTGCTGCGAGAAATACCAGTGGTGGCCTTCGAGATCCTCGACGCCGTAGATGCGGTCGCCGTAGAACTGATCCTCGGGCTCTCGGACGACCTTGGCGCCGGCCGTCGTCGCCTGCTCGAAGTGCTTGTCCACGTTGTCCACGTAGACGTGAACAGAATGCGTGTTGAGCTCCCCGGGCTGCTTGAAGTCCGGCGGGCTGGCGAGCATGACGATGCCGTCGTCCAGGGCGATCTCGGCGTGCGCGATGCCTCGGTCCGGGCCAGGCATGCGCATGCGTTCCGTGAAACCGAACGCGTTCGTCAGCCAGTCGATTGCCGCGGCGGCGTCCTCGTAGTAGAGGTACGGGCAAATCCGGGGATAGCCCTCGGGCGGGTTCTGCGGCATTTTGTCGCTCCTCTCATGTCCGATGTCTCCTGCGGAGGAGCCCACGAAGCGCGGACTCCTCCGCTAGCAGTCACTAGTCGATGCGCACGACCTGGCCGGTGCCGGCCTGGTTCGCGTTCACCGAGACGTACAACTTGCCGTTGGGGCCGAAGGCCAGTGAGCCCGGCCGGTTCAGGGGCGGCGTCACAGGCGTCTTCGAGCAGCCGGGGCCGACCCGCACGACGTCACCCGGACTCCCGAAGAACACGGGCCCATTCGAGTGCTGGGCCACGTAGAGCTTCCGGTCCGGCCCGAAGGTCAGGTCGATGATGGTCGTGAACCCTCCGCAGTAGACGGTGGGCGCATGCCCGGGAACGACCCTGTACACGTTCGCGTTGCCCGCGCAGAACGGCGCACCCGTCAATTCGCCGACGTAATACGCGCCGTCCGGTCCGACAGTGACCGAGGTGGGCACGGAATCGGTGAACGGGGGGAACCCCGGGAACACGCAGGACGAATGCTGCGGAGTGGTCGAGCGGGACGGGAAGACGGCCACCGTAGAGATTGACGACCCGTTACCACCTTGGTGGTCGTTGTCGCCCTCGTCGTCGTTGTCGTCACCGCGGCTCACCTGGAGCAAGTCGTTGCCACCCGCATCGGTGACGAGCAGCCGGCCGTGCCGTTTCAGGATGCCGTAGGGATTCGAGTCGACGGCGCCATGGTCCGGATTGGCTGCGGCCTCGTACGCCGAGATATCCAGGCCGAGCTTCCAGCGGTTGTGCTTCAGGTTGACGGACGCCAGGTGTCCGAACTGCTGCCAGACCGCACTCGGCGGCGTGTTACGAAGCGCCGGGTTGTCTCCCCAACCGATCGTGATCACGCCATGGCGGCCGTGCACGGCGATGTCATGCGGGCCAGTCGCCGATCCAGTGTCCGGACCGGTCGTCGTGATGTACGAGGGAAGCCCAGTCACGACGTGTGATGTCACGCCATGCCAGAGACGCGAGATCCGGCCACTCGGCCCGTAGCACTGAACCGCTCCTCGCAGAGTCTGGCAGGGCGCTGGGCCACCGCGTCCTGATTCGGCCACGTAGAGCGCGCCGTTCGAGCCAAACGCGAGGCCACGCGGATTGTCGAGCCCGCTCATGACAACGGTCGCCGTCGGCGCGGTTGGCGCAGCGGCGGCCGGTAAGACGCCCCCGAACACAGCAAGGACGAGCCCTGTTGCAAAGACAAGGCGTTTCATCTGCTCTCCTCTCTCTCCCGATTTGTAACCGATGCTACTCCCCTTTCAGCCGGAGTTCTACGGACGCTCTCGAGCGCCGGCAACCAGGGGTCAGGTCTTGCAATGCCACATGCCGGGCCCAAAACTTGCTCTGACTAGCTCACGCGGCGCTGGAGCTCGAGCACTTCACGAGCCCGCTCGAGATCCTCGCCGCGGACGACGATCTCGCGGCGGCCACCTGTTGGCACCCCGTCCATCGCACCAACACCCTGGTTCGTCGGACGGTGGTAGCACTGGATGCCCGCGCCCTCCAAGACCGAACAGACCAGCTGGGCTTCACCTTCCGAGGAGACTTGCTCAAGAACTGCAAGGTCGCTCACAGCGAGCCCTACGCCAGCGTCCAGGTGTCTCCGGTATTGAGCAGCTCGCGGAGGTCGGGAGGCTTCTGCTCGCGCGCCGTAGTGAGCTGCTCGTCCATCAACTCGTCGTAGACCTCGCGTTCGACGTCTCGGAACACGCCGATCGGGGTCGCCCCAGCGGTGGCCTGGGTCAAGCGCGAGAGGGCGAAAGCCTGACTTGGCTCCGTCGCATGCGCGTTGTAGACGAGCAATGACTCTGTGCCCGCCTGTTCGACGTTGACGACCTCCGCCGAGCCGTCCGACCGCAGACGCACGCCGCGCTCGCCGTCGGCGCCGAAGCGGATCGGCTCGCCGTGCTCGAGGTAGATCCGGTTCGTCTTGTCCTCGCGCACGAAGTCGAAAGCTCCGTCGTTGTAGATGTTGCAGTTCTGGAAGATCTCCACGAACGCGCTGCCCTTGTGCTCGGCGGCAGCGCGCAGAGTGCCGGTGAGATGCGAGCGGTCGGTGTCGATCGCGCGCGCGACGAAAGTGGCCTCGGCGCCGATCGCCAGCGACAGCGGGTTGAACGGGTGATCGAGCGAGCCCAGCGGCGTCGTCTTGGTGCGCGTGCCCAGCGGCGACGTGGGCGAGTACTGGCCCTTCGTCAGGCCGTAGATCTCGTTGTTGAAGAGCAGGATCTTCACGTTCACGTTGCGCCGTAGTGCATGGATCAGGTGGTTGCCGCCGATCGAGAGTGCGTCGCCGTCGCCCGTCACGACCCAGACGAACAGGTCCGGCCGGGACACGGACAGCCCGGTCGCGATCGCCGGCGCGCGGCCGTGGATCGAGTGCATCCCGTACGTCTCCATGTAGTACGGGAACCGGGCCGCGCAGCCGATCCCGGAGACGAAGACGATCCGCTCGCGCGGGATGCCGAGCTCCGGCATGAAGCCCTGGAGCGCGGCGAGGATCGCGTAGTCCCCGCAGCCCGGGCACCAGCGGACCTCCTGGTCGGTCTTGTAGTCCTTCGCAGTCAGCTTGCCGTTGCCGTTGGGCTCAGTCACTCGCGCCTCTTCGTCCAAACAGTCATAAACAACCGCGATACGACTCCCGCCGCGAACAGAAGCAGCCCCGGCGATCGTGCGCTAGCCCAGCCAGCAGCGCACCCGCCAAGACCATCCCAAAGCTAGCGACTAGGACGACCGCTTGGAACACGAACATCCTGCGCCATTGGTCGACGGAAATCCCGCCTCTCAATGCCGTGGCCGCCCCTCGTCGTACGCCTTGACGTAGTTGGGCGGGACAGCGCTGTGGCCGCCCCCGACGGGCTCGGCGGACTGATTGGCGCGCGCCGCGGTTGCGGCGTCGAGGTTGCTCACGTTGCGTTGAGTGCCGTCGTCGTACTGGTCGGCCTGGAGCGACTTGGGGGCCAACGTACGGAGCAGGTTTCGGAAGCTGCTCAGCGTGAGTTCTCCTCGACCGGCTTCCCCTCGCGCGGGGGGACCGGGGCTTCACCGTGAGCCACCGCGGTCTCCTCGACGAAGTCGCCGGGACGCTTGGTGCCGACCGCGAGATCATCCGGTGAGCGCGAGCTTCCCCTCAGTCTTTCCAGGAACTTCCGGAACATGACTACCGCCTTTCGTTTCCTCGCTTGAAGTTACCGGTCGCCCGCGCCATCAACTGCTGCGCCTGCCCGGCGTCGGCGTCGTCGACGCGGCTGAGGAAGCGGCGCGCGGCTGCACCGCGGAGCGTGGTCACATCGCGGCCCTCGAATGAGATGAAAACCTGGTCGTCCTTCGTCGCCCGGTACGAGAACTGGCTCACAGCAGCGCCTCGATCGCTTCCTCGAGCTCGGCCGCGCGGAACGGCACGCCGCGGACGCGGTTGTAGCCGACCGCGTCGATGAGGAATTCGGCGCGGATCAGCTTGCGCAGCTGGCCGAGGTTGATCTCGGGAATCAGCACCTTGTCGTACGCGCGCACGACCTCGCCGGTATTGCGCGGGAACGGGTTCAGGTAGCGCAGGTGCGCCTGCGCGACCTTGCGTCCGTCCCGGCGGATGCGACGGACGGCCGCAGCGATCGAGCCGTACGTGCCGCCCCAGCCGAGCACGAGCAGGTCGGCGCCGTCTGGGTCGTCGACCTCGAGCTCGGGGATGTCGGAGGCAATGCCCGCGACCTTCTGGGCGCGGAGGCGGGTCATCAGGTCGTGGTTGTCGGGGTCGTACGAGACGTCGCCGGTCACGTCCTCCTTCTCGAGACCACCGATCCGGTGTTCCAGACCGGGCGTGCCGGGGATCGCCCATGGGCGCGCAAGGCTCTGCCCATCGCGCAGGTAGGGCTCAAAGGCGCCCTCGGCGTTGGGCTCGGCGGCGAACTCGATCGGGATCTCAGGCAACAAGTCGACGTCCGGCAGGAGCCATGGCTCGGAGCCGTTCGCGAGATAGGCGTCCGAGAGCAGGTAGACCGGGGTGCGGTACTGGAGCGCGATCCGCGCGGCCTCCACCGCAGCCTCGAAGCACTGCGCGGGAGTCGACGCCGCCACGACGGGGACGGGCGACTCCGAGTTGCGGCCGAACAGGACCATCAGCAGGTCGGCCTGCTCCGGCTTGGTCGGCATGCCCGTCGAGGGCCCGGCGCGCTGGACGTCGATGATCAGGAGCGGCAGCTCGAGCGCCACTGCGAGGCCGACCGTCTCGGACTTGAGCACGACGCCTGGCCCGGCAGAGGTGCAGACACCGAGCGCGCCGCCGAAGCTCGCGCCCAGTGCCGCACCGACTGCCGCGATCTCGTCTTCGGCCTGGAAGGTCCGCACGCCGAAGTTCTTGTGCCGCGCCAGCTCCTCGAGGATCCCGGACGCCGGCGTAATCGGGTAGGCGCCGAGGAAGAGCGGCAGGCCGCTCTTGACCGAAGCCGCGATCAGGCCGTAGGAGAGCGCCGTGTTACCGGTGATGTTCCGGTAGGTGCCAGGCCGGAGCTGCGCCGGCTTGACCTCGTACTGAACCGCGAATTCCTCGGTCGTCTCCCCGAACGCGTAGCCGGCGTTGAAGGCCTTCACGTTCGCCTCTGCGATCGCAGGCTTCGTCGCGAATTTCTGCTCGAGGAACGAGATCGTTCCCTCCGTCGGCCGGCCGAAGAGCCACGACATGAGGCCGAGCGCGAACATGTTCTTCGCACGCTCCGCCTCGCGCTTGGTGACGTCGACCTCCTTCACAGCGCCGAGCGTCATCGTCGTGATCGCCATCGCGTGCACGCGGTATTCCTCGAGCGATCCGTCCTCGAGCGGGTTGGTGGAGTAGCCCGCCTTCTCGAGGTTGCGGGCCGTGAACGCGTCGGTGTTCACGATCAGCGTGCCGCCCTTGTAGAGGTCTTTGAGGTTCGTCTGCAGCGCCGCGGGGTTCATGGCGACGAGCACGTTCGGCGCGTCGCCCGGCGTGAGGATGTCGTGGTCGGCGAAGTGCACCTGGAAGCCCGAGACCCCGGGCAACGAGCCCGCGGGCGCACGGATCTCGGCCGGGAAGTCGGGGAAGGTCGCGAGGTCGTTGCCGAGGATCGCCGTCTCGGAGGTGAACTGGCCGCCCGTGAGCTGCATGCCGTCGCCGGAATCGCCCGCGAAGCGGATGACGACTTGTTCGAGCTGCTCGACGGGCTTCGGCACGACCCTCTGGCGTTAGGTATAGCAGCGTGGGCGGGCCGTTTTCACGCTTTCGGCACGGTCCCGTCTCACACGCGTCAAATTTCCCTGATTAGGCTGGAACTGGAGGGACGCAAGCGGCCGGCCCCGAACCGGATCGTTCCGAAAGGACCTGGCCGGAAGGGACTCCCAGAAGCTCGGCGTCATGGGGCCGTCACGGCCCACGCGCCGGAGCAGCGAGAAGTCCTTCACCTGACGGGTGCCGACGCTGTTGCGCGGCAGGGTGACGCCGCGTAGCTCCCGCCGCCGAGTGCGACGAGCAGCGCCAGGCACGCGACGACCATGGCAGGAGACGGACGGAAACGCGAAAGCCTCACGGGACCCTCCTCGATCGAATCGTTTGACGCTACTTGACGGCGCACGAGCCCGGCTTGACCTCCACCTCGTACTCGAGGCGGACCGGCTCGAACCCGGCCTCGCGCGCCCAGTCCAGCAGGTCGCGCTCGTCGAAATCGATCAGGGTCTTCTCTTCCTCAGGCGAGGCCACCGCCAGCACTCTCGACACGAGCTCCGGGATCGCGGTCAGGTCGTACCCGCAGAACCAGCCCGCGGGCTCCGGGTAGCCGAACTTGTTGATCGGCTCGAAGATCGAGACCCGACCGCCGGGGCGCAGGACGCGATGGAACTCCTGGAATGCGCGCCGCTTGCGCTCACGGTCGACGTAGATGAGCACGGAGCGGGTGGTGACGACGTCGACCGACTCGTCCTCGAAGGGCTCCAGGTCGTCGGCCGAAGCGACCACGAACTCGCAGCGATCGGCGACCCCCGCCTCTCCCGCGAGCGTGCGCGAGTGCTCGAGCAGGTCCTGCGAGATGTCGCCGAAGATGACGTGGCCCTCCGGCCCCAGGCGATCGAGCGCACCGAACGCGATCAGCCCGTCGCCTGCGCCGACGTCGAGCAGCACGTCGTCGGGCCGAAGCTCGGCGTTGTCGAGCACGCGGTCGCGCGTGCGCAGGAGCATCGGCATGAACCGCTCCTGCCGCTCTCGATCGCCCCCGCAGCGGCGCTCGAGCAGCCACTCAGCCCAGCGGTCCCATACTGCCCCTGCCTCACCCATCCGTTCGCCGAACGACCTTCAGTCCCCAGGCACGGCCGCTTGTGAACAGCTCGTCCGGATCGACCTCGTCGCGCCAGCCGATGAAGTGCCGGTCCGGCTCAGCCTCCGTCGAGCCGTACACCGCGAGCCGCTGCGGCTTGCGCTCGTCGCTGTCGCCGAGCTCCAGCTCGTCCTGGCGGCGCTCTGCCTCCTCTGACGCCGGCCCCTCCATGTACCCGCGAGGCATCAGGAGTGCCCGAGCACTAGACCGATCCCCGACGGGTCGCGCACCAGCGGGCCCTCCGGGAGTTCCTCCACCTCACGCCCTCCGTCGGCAAGCCGCCCAACCAGCTTGTCGCGCTCCTCGGGGCTCGGCAGGACGATCGTCGCGTGCCGTAGCGCAGCGGACTCCTCGGGCGGCGGCGGTGCGCCGGCGCTTTCCCAGCTGTTCGCGCCCACGTGATGGTGGTAGCCCCCGGCGCTGAGGAACACGGCTGAGTTGGCGAACTCAGCCATCAGTCCGAAGCCGAGCTCGTCGCGCCAGAACCCGAGCGTCTCCGGGATCCGCGTGACCTTGAAGTGGACATGGCCCATCACCGTCCCGGGCGACAACCCGTCGAAGGGCGACGAGGCTGGATCGTCGAGCTCACCGAGCAGGCCGTCGACGTCGAGCGGCATCGTCGTCAGTCGCTCTCCAACCCTCCCTTCCCACACCTCGCGCGGGCGGTCCCAGTAGATCTCGATCCCGTGCCGGTCCGAGTCGCTGAGGTAGAGCGCCTCGCTCACGAAGTGGTCGGAAAGCCCCACAAGGGGCACGCGGTCTCGCACCGCATGCGCAAGCCAGCGCGCGAGGTCGGCCCGCTCGGGCACGAGCAGCGCGAAGTGGTAAAGCCCGGTGTGGCCTACCGCCGGACGCGCGCCAGGCTCCTCCACGAGCACGAGCAGCTCCTGATCGCCACCGAGCGCTGCTCGCCGCTCAGAGCGGTCGAGCACGCCGAGGCCCACGGCGGTCGAGTAGTAGTCGAGCGAGCGGTCGAGATCGGTGACCGTCAGGTGGACCGCCCCCATCGTCGTCGCAGCCGGGATCGACGCGACCGGAGGCGCCGCGACGGCGGTCAGCTCTTCCGGGTCGAGCGGCTGGCTCATGCGTCAAAGGTAACTGGCGGGGGCGTCCAAGCGAACGCCCCCGCCACGAACTCGCTTACCACCAGGGCAGACCAGCGTTGACCGCCGCAGCGGTCGCGGCACCCAGGGCAACGATCAGCAACTGAATGCGATGCGACATGTTTCCTCCTCCCTGCTCAGGTCGTTCTGCACGCTCGCGCAGAGCGCCGGATCGGTAGAACCGCTTACCACCAGGGCAGACCAGCGTTGCTCGCCGCAGCGGTCGCGGCACACAGAGCAACGATCGCCAGCTGAATACGACGCGACATCGAGTCACCTCCCTTCCCCCCCATTTGGTGTTATGAGCGGTACACGATGACCGATAGAACGGATTGCGTGTGTACCTTTGTTGTCGAAGTGAAAAAGGAGGGTCGTGGGAGGGTTCGGGTTTGACGGTTTGCGGCCGCGCGATCAAGATGGGCCGAGCGTGCAGGGCGAGCGGGTAGACGGTCCGGTGGCCGAGACGATCGGGCAGCGGCTGAAGAGGCTGCGCCTCGAGCGCGGTCTCTCCCAGCGCGAGCTCGCAGGTCCGGGCGTCTCGTACGCCTATATCTCCCGCATCGAGGCCGGAGCACGGCGCCCGTCCGTCAAAGCTCTACGTACGCTGGCGCCGAAGCTCGGCGTCTCCGTCGAGTATCTGGAAACCGGCTCCGACCTCCGGGAGGTCGACGAGCGCGAGTTGAGGCTTGCCGACGCCGAGCTCCAGCTACGCCTGGCGGTCGACCCCACCGAGGCCGAGCAAATGCTGCGGTCGGTGCTGGAAGAGGGGCAGCGCTCGGGTGATCTCGGGGCAACGACCCGCGCGCTGATCGCGCTAGGCCTATCCGCAGGACGCCGGGGGGATCACGCGGAGGCGGTCCAGCATCTCGAGCGAGCCCTCGGAGACAGTCCCGTGTCCCTGATGGCGCGGCCCGACGTGTATTCGGCGCTCGGTCGAAGTTATGCGGCCGTTGGACAACCGGCGCGCGCAGCAGAATTGTTCGAGCGCTGCCTGAAAGATGTTCAGGACGGTCCTGATCACGATGCCGCCGCCGAGGTCCGCTTCGCAACGGAGCTCAGCTACGCGCTCGCCGACATGGGCGACCTCGACCGAGCGCATTCCGTGCTCGAGGAAGCGCTCGCCCGGGCTGAGGATTTTGCCGATCCGTACACACGGATCCGGCTCTACTGGTCTCTCGGCAGGCTCGCGGCCCGGGGAGGGAATCCGACTGCCGCGCTCTCGTCCTTCCGCCGGGCAGTTGCGCTCCTGGAGGCCACCGAGGACACGCTTCACCTCGCTCGGAGTCACCTTTCCTGCGCGTGGATCCTCAACGCCTCCGACCGCGCGGAGGAGGCTGGGTCTCATCTGGAAGCCGCCGAGCGCCTCTTCGGCCACAATCCGGACGCTCTCGACCTTGCGTACCTGCGCACCGAGCAGGCCAAGCGCGCCGTCCGCCTGGGTGAACCCGACGAGGCGGTCGCACAGGCACAGGAAGCGCTCGACGTGCTCGGAGAATCAGACCCGGCGGAACGCGGGAATGCCTATCTCGCATTGGCCGAAGGTCTCGTGGCTAAAGGCGACAAGGGCAAGGCTGAGGATGCGTTCAAGGAGGCCGTCCAGCTTCTGGAGCAACATGGACAGCGACGCGAATGCGCGGAGGCCATGAGAGCGTGGGCGAAGTTCCTTCGCGCCGAAGGGCGCGAGGTGGAGGCTTTGGACGTGCTGGAGCGCGCGGCTGAGAACAGCGCCGCGGCGGAGCCCGCGAAAGCCCCGACGCGCACGTGATCGAAGCCGCGCTGCGAGCGCGCGGCCACTACTCCCTGAGACTCTCGGCGCGCCTCGCGGGCGACGCGACGCGCAGGGTGCGAGACGGCCGGCTTGCCGCCGTGTTCGAGATCGACGGACGGCTGGAGCCGGCGGCGGCGTGGCAACGGGCGGACGGAACGATCGTCTGCCGGGCTGAGAGCGACGGCGGTATCGAGGCGATGCGGTTCACGCTCGGACTCGACGACGACCACAGCGAGTTCCTCGCCCGCTTCGCGGACGACCCCTTGCTTGGCCACGCGACACGACGCCTCCGCGGGCTGCGGCCGCTCCGGCTGGGGACGGTCACTCAAGCTCTCCTGCGCGCCGTCTGTGGTCAGTTGATCGCTGCCAGCCACGCGCGCGCGATCGAGCGCAAGGTGATCAGGGCAGCCACGCCGGAGTTCGGCGAGAGCGGACTGCACGGCCCCCCGACACCCGAGACGATCGCGCGCTTCTCCCCCGCCGAGTTGCGCGTCTACGGCCTGGGCATCCGCAGAGCGACGGCGCTCGTGCGGCTTTGCCGGGCGCTCGACCTGGAGGGCCTGCGGCGCGTGCCGACGGCCGCCGCGGCCGACCGTCTGGAGCGCGAGCGCGGCCTGGGGCCGTGGTCGGCGGGCGTGATCTGCCTCGAAGGCCTGGGCCGCTACGAGCGCGGGCTCATCGGTGACCTCGGCCTCGTGAAGCTGGCCTCGGCGCTACGAGGGCGGCCGGTCGAGGGGTGGGAGACCGCCGAGCTGCTCGAGCCCTACGGCGAGTGGCAGGGCCTGGCGAGCGTCTACCTGCTGTCCGGGTTCCATCAGGGCCTGATCCCGCTCGGCGCTCGCGCCGCCGCCTAGGCCTCCTAGACTCTCCAACAATGGACGAACGACGCGTCGCGGTACTCGGGGCCGGGACGATCGGCGAGGCGCTGATCGCCGGCTTCCTCTCGAGCGGCTGGCGCAAGCCGGCCGAGATCGTCGCGACCGGGCGCCGCGAGGAACGCCTCACGGAACTGCGCGAGCGCCACGGCGTCGAGACCACGCTCTCGAACACGGACGCCGTCGCCGGCGCCGCACTCGTCGTGATCGCGGTCAAGCCGCAGGACTTCCCGGTGCTGATCGGAGAGATCGCGCCCTTGATCTCCGCAGATCAGACGGTGTTGTCGGTCGCGGCGGCGATCCCCACGAAGGCGATCGAGGAGCACCTGGCCCCCGGCGTACCCGTCGCGCGCGCGATGCCGAACGCTCCGTCCACGGTGCACGAAGGGATCGCAGGCCTCTGCGCGGGAGCACACGCCGACGATGCGCACGTCGCACTTGCCGAGGAGGCCCTCGCCCACCTCGGCGCCGTCGTCCGCGTGCCGGAGGAGTACATGGACGCGGTGACCGCCGTCTCGGGCTCCGGGCCCGCCTACTTCGCGCTGCTCGCAGAGGCGATGATCGAGGCCGGCATCCTGCTCGGCCTCAGCCGCGAGGTCTCGACGCAGCTCGTCGTCCAGACGATGTTCGGCACGGCCAAGCTCCTGCGTGACGAGCACATCCACCCGGTCGAGCTGCGCGAGAAGGTGACCTCCCCGGGCGGGACGACGATCCGAGCGATCCACGAGCTCGAGACGGCCGGCGTGCGCGCCGCGTTCCTCAACGCCATTCAGGCCGCGATGGAGCGCTCGAAAGAGCTGGCCGCCGGCGCGCCGTGACGGCGCGCGAAGTCGACGTCGTCATCGAGGAGGACGCGGAGGGCGCAGCAAGACGTGTCGCCGAGTTGCTCGCGGTCGCCGCGAGAGACGGCGAGGAGATCGTGCTCACCGGCGGCTCCACGCCGGGCCGCGCCTACGAGCTCGCGGCGGAGTTGGAGCCGGAATGGAGCGGCGCAGGCATTTGGTGGAGCGACGAGCGGTGCGTGCCTCCCGACGACGAACGCTCGAACTTCCGGCTGGCGCGAAAGACCCTGCTCGACCACTTGAACGGAGAACCGCGCGTGCATCGCATCCGAGGTGAAGCCGATCCGGACGTCGCAGCGGACGAGTACGACGCCGAACTGCGCGGGGTCGCCCTCGACCTGATCGTGCTGGGCCTTGGCCCCGACGGGCACGTCGCATCACTGTTTCCCAACGAGCCCTCACTGGAGGAGCGCAAGTGGCTGGCGATCCACACGGAGGCCCACCTGGAGCCGTTCGTCGACCGCGTGTCGCTCACGGTGCCGGCCCTGCGTTCCGGCCGCAAGGTCGCTTTTCTCGTCACCGGAGAGGCAAAGTCCGAGGCGGTGGCTCGAGCCCTGGCCGGGGATCCGGATCCCGCGGTACCGGGCAGTCTCGTCCGCTCGGAGTCCGGAAAAACGCTCGCTTTCCTCGATCGAGCCGCGGCGGGAAAGTTGCAAAGCTAGGCAACAGCGGCTATATGTAGCGGCCCGCTTTGGCGCCGCCGACGAATCTTCCCGCTTCCCTCACGGTCGATCGACCCGAGCAACTGAAGGCGCTCGGACACCCGCTGAGGCTGCGCGTGCTCGAGACGCTGGGAGCGGGCGAGCAGGAGCAATTCACGAATCGCGAGCTCGCTCAGCGCCTCGGCGTGGATCCGGGCCACCTCCACTTTCACGTCCGCATGCTCCTGAAAGCGGGCCTGATCGAGCTTGCCGAAGGAGGCCACGGGCGTGAGAAGCCGTACCGCGCGGTCGCGCAAACGATCCGGGTCGCGCCGGCGCTCGTCACCTCGGGTGTTGCGAGCGACCTACGAGCAGCGATGCTCGACGAGGTTCAGCGCGGCTACGAAAAGTTCGGCTCCGAGGGCTTTCGAAGCGCGCAGGTGACCGCACGAATCTCGCCGGATGAAGCGCTCGAGCTGATCACCGAGCTCGTCGAGAAGACGCACGAGCTCGAGCACGACGACGCGGAGCCGCTCGTCGTCACGGTCACGTTCCACCCGCCTACCTCGCAGGGCTAGGCAGGAGAGACGACTCGAGCTCGGCGGGCTGGATCCCACGACGCTCCGCCAGCGCCTGCAGCACGAGCACTGTGTCTGCCACGGCGATGTCTTCCAGGTACTCCTCGCGCCGCTCGAACGACTCGAGCACGGATTCGACAGCCGTGCTGTAGCCGAGCACGTCGGCTGCGGAGATGAAAGCGAGCGCGTCACCAACGTCGTTCGGGAAGTCCTCGAGGGTTCTGATCTCGTCCGCGTGGGCTCTCGCAGCGTCGTGGTCGCCGAGCATCAGCTGCGCAAGTGCAGCCGCGTACTTGCCGATCGGAGACTCGGCCTCGGCTGCGCCGGCTTCGAGCGCCCACCGCGAGTCGTCTTCGGCTCCGTCAAGGTCGCCGGCGAGGATTCGAGCCTTGATGGCGCCGATCGGCCTGCCCCAGCTCCCCGGCGGCGCCTCGGCAAAGCTCTCGCGGTAGCGCTCAGCCGCACGGCGGAACCAGTCGGCAGCGGCCTCGCGGTCACCCTGCATCAGCTGCGCGAGCCCGGCACCGTAAGCCGCGTTCCCGGTACGCGTCAGCTGACGCTGGCGTGCGTCGGAATCCTCGGGCAACCGTTCGATCCCGTCGCGGTAGCGCTCCTCCTCGCGAGCCACCTGCGCCGCCCAGTCGGTCACTCCGGCAACTCGGGCGGTAGCAGGTACGGGTCCACGAGGTTCCCCGCCGGGTCCATGCACGCAGTTAACCTCGTCTCGTGCCACGGGAGCTCCGGGAAGTCGTGTACGTGGACGGCGTGCGGACGGCATTCGGGCGTGCCGGCCCCAAAGGGGTCTTCTGGCGCACGCGTGCGGACGACATGGCCGTGAAGTGCGTGCGCGAGCTGTTCCGGCGCAAGCCGTCATTACCGCCCGAGCGCGTGGACGACGTGATCTTCGCGGCGACGGCGCAGGTAGGCGACCAGGGCCTGACGCTGGGTCGCGACGTTGCGCTGCTGGCCGGCCTGCCCCAGTCGGTCCCCGGCTTCGCGGTCGACCGCATGTGCGCCGGAGCTCTGACCGCGGTGACCGCAGGCGCGGGTGAGATCGCGATGGGCGCGGCGGACGTGGTGCTGGCGGGCGGAGTCGAGCACATGGGCCACCACCCGATGGCGCAGGAGGTCGACTTCAATCCTCGGTTCCTCGCCGAGCGGCTCGTGGACGGCTCCTCGATCACGATGGGCGCGACGGCCGAGAACCTGCACGACCGCTTTCCCGCGATCACGAAGGAGGATGCGGACACGTTTGCGATGCGGTCGCAGCAGCGAGCCACCGCTGCGTGGTCGAACGGCGTCATGCGCGAGACGGTCGTGCCGATGAGCGTGTTCACCGAATCGGGCTGGCAGGTGGCGGACCGAGACGAGTTTCTGCGGCCGGATACGTCGATGGAGGGCCTCGCGAACCTGCCGACGCCGTTCCGGGCGGGCGGGCGTGTCACGGCCGGGAACTCGGCGGGGCTGACCGACGGTGCGACGGCGGCCGTGCTCGCTTCCGAGGAAGCTGCGCGTGAGCTGGGGTTAGAGCCGCGGATGCGGCTCGTCGGCTACGCGTTCGCCGGCGTCGAGCCGGAGCTGATGGGCCTTGGGCCCGTGCCGGCGACGCAGAAGGTGCTGGCGCAGACCGGGCTTTCGCTCGACGACATCGGCCTGTTCGAGCTGAACGAGCCGTTCGCCGTCCAGGTGCTGACCTGGTGCGACGGCGTCGGCGTGAAACCCGAAGACGAGCGGCTCAACCCGTACGGCGGCGCGATCGCCTGCGGCCATCCGCTGGCGGCCACCGGCGTGCGGCTGATGGCGCAGCTCGCGTACGGATTCCGCCAGCGGCCCGGCGTGCGCTACGGGCTGACCGCGCTGTGCGTCGGTATGGGCATGGGCGCTGCGGTGATTTGGGCGAACGAACATGCCTGACACGTCCTTCAAGCTCGCGCCGGTCGAGACCGATGCCGGCCGCCTGGCGCTCGTCACGATCGACAACGGCGAGGACCACACGAAGCCGACCTTCTTCGGGCGCGCGGCGCTGGAGTCGCTGGAGCGAACGGTCGGCGAGCTCGAGGACGGCGACTGGGCGGCGATGGTGCTGACGGGCAAGCCGTTCGTCTTCGCCGCCGGCGCCGACGTGACCGAGTT
Source organism: Actinomycetota bacterium (assembly GCA_030854475.1). Classification (GTDB taxonomy): domain Bacteria; phylum Actinomycetota; class Thermoleophilia; order Gaiellales; family Gaiellaceae; genus JALYTD01. The sequence goes on along the minus strand of JALYTD010000067.1, from coordinate 10,459 downwards.
CCCGAACGCGACGCGCGAGCTTGCGATCGAGGGCTCCCGTGCGGGACACGACCTGTTCGGCCGGATCGCGGCGCTGCCGTATCCGACCGTGGCCGCGATCAACGGCGCCTGCCTCGGCGGCGGCGTCGAGATCGCCCTGCACTGCTCGGCCCGGACGATCTCCGCAGCCGTGCGCCATTTCGCCTGCCCGGAGTGCTTCCTCGGCATCGTGCCGGCCTGGGGCGGCACGCAGCTCGTCCCGAAGCTCGTCGGCGCCGAGGCGGCGGTCAAGTTCGTCGTCGCGAACCCGATGCGCCAGAACCGCATGCTCCCAGCTCGTGAAGCGCACGAGCTCGGGTTCGCCGACCGGCTCCTGGAACCGGTGGAGTTCCTGGACGAGTCGATCGCCTACGCGCTGGAGCTCGCCCGCGCGGACGGGACTGTCCCCTCGAGGAATCGTCCCTCAGAGCCCTACGCGGACGTGCTCCGCAAGGCACGGGCGCGGCTCGACGACTCCCTCCACGGCGCGACGCCGGCGCCTTACAGGGCGCTCGACCTGATCGAGGGAGCGCTCTCCGGCTGGTCGACCGAGGAGGGGTACCGCGCGGAGGAGGAGGCGGTGGGCGAGCTGCTCCCGGGCCGCCAGGCCCAGGCGTCGCTGTACGCGTTCGACCTCGTCGAGCGCCGCGCAAAACAGGGCGCGGGCCGCCCGGATGCAGAACCGCGGCGCGTCGACAAGGTCGGCATCGTCGGCGCAGGCCTGATGGCCCGCCAGCTGGCGACGCTGTTCATCCGCCGCCTCGAGGTGCCGGTGGCGATCCGCGACGTCTCCCAGGAGGCTGTGGACGAGGCACTCGACTCGATCAAGTCCGACTTCACGGAGCTCGCGATGAAGGGTCGCTACGACGAGGGCAAGGCGCGTTTCCTCGCCTCGCTCGCGACGGGCTCGACCGAGTACGACGACTTTGCGGACTGCGACCTCGTGCTCGAGGCCGTCTACGAGGAGCTCGAGGTCAAGCAACATGTCTTCGCCGAGCTCGAGGAGATCGTGTCGGCCGAATGCGTACTGGCCACGAATACGTCCGCCCTGTCCGTGACGGACATGGCCGCGGACCTGGTCCACCCGGACAGAGTCGTCGGCATGCATTTCTTCAATCCCGTCGCGGTGCTGCCGCTGGTCGAGCTCGTCCGAGCCGCGGAGACCGACGACGCCGCGCTCGCAACCGCCTGGGACGTCACCACCAAGCTGCGCAAGCGCGGAGTGCTCGTCAAGGACGCGCCCGCCTTCGTCGTCAACCGCGTCCTCACGAGACTGACCTCGGTCCTACTCGACGCGATCGAGCACGGCACGCCGGTCGAGGACACCGACGAAGCCGTTCTGCGCCTCGGCCTGCCGATGGCACCCTCCGTCCTGCTCCAGATGGTCGGCCCACGCGTTGCCCTCCACGTGCTCGAAACGCTGCATGAGGCCTACCCGGACCGGTTCCCACCCTCGGAGACGCTGGCCAACTACGCGGAGGGCCGAGACAAGATCGCGATCAAGCAGCAGGCACCCCGCTCGCAGGACCAGGTCTTCGAGGATGCGCTCGAAGCCCTCGCCGACGAGATTCGCCACCTGCTGGAAGAGGGCGTCGTCGCGGAGGCCAAGGACGTGGACACCGCACTGCTCCTCGGCGCCGGCTGGCCCTTCTGGCTCGGTGGGATCACCAAGTACCTCGACCAGACCGGAGTCTCCGAACGAGTCGTAGGGCGACCCCTCGCCGACGTGCGCGCGGTTAGCCTCTCGCCGTGAACGACGACTGGCGTATCCGTATTCGCTTACCCGAGGAGCAAGCAGCCGGCTTTCGCGGCCGCTTCGGGATCGAGCTCGGCACGGAGGCGCAGGAGCTGGCCAAGGAGCTCGAGGGGCGCCGCCTCGTCGTCTCCTACGGCGAGGATGACGTCTTCGTCTACGCGGGCTCGCGCGATGAGGCCGAACGTGCCCGCGCCATCGGAGAGGCCGAGCTGCGCGAATCGGGGATTGACGGAGAGGTGGGCCAGGTCGAGCAGTGGCTGGCCGACGAGGATCGCTGGAGCGACGAGCCGCCCTCCGCAGACGAAGTTGAAGCAGAGGTCCTACGGCACGGCCATGCGCCATGGGAGGTGCGGATCGAGACCGGCTCGCGCGCCGAAGCGGAGGAGCTGTCGAGCCGCCTCGAGGCCGAGGGCTACAGGGTGTTGAGGCGGGCGAACTACGTCCTCGTCGGCGCGGCTACCGAAGAAGAGGCGCGGAAGCTGGCGGAGCGCCTCCACGGCGACGTCGAGGCGAGCGGGGAACTGGTCTATGCAACGGTTCCGCAGAACCCGTTCGCCGTCTTCGGGGGCATGGGTGGAAGCGGCACGCCTCTTTAGGTTTTTCGCGACACATTCCAGAATCGGCTATTCTTCGAGGAGCGACGCTCGTCCGAAACCGTTGGACGCGAGCGCGTATCTCATCCGAAGTTGGCAGCACATGAACGTGCTGCGCCGATGCAAGAGACGACTGACCAGCCGACGCTAGCGCCGGACGTGGCGGACGAACTCAGCGCCGCCGCCGTTCGCGCCGAATCCTGGGCCGGGGAGCCCTTCCTCCACGAGGAGGAGGACCCGGCTGTCGCCCTTGCGCCCGAAACCGCTCGGCGCCGTGCGCTCGACGAGGCGCTCGCCGAGATCGAGGCGGACGTGCCTGAGCCGTCCTACGAATGGAAACGGCGCTTCGCACTCATGCTGGGCCTTGAGCGGGTGCTTTCGGACCGCCCGCCGAAGCTCGCCTCCGGCACGGAGCTGCGGCGACACCAGATCGACGCGCTCGCCGGCATGCTCACTGAGCTGATCGCCGCCGCGCAGGTGCAGCCTGAGCCGCTCAACGGCAACGGAAACGGCGCCGTCGCGGAAGACGCGGAGCTCGAAGAAGAGGAAGAGGACGAGCTCGGCATCGTCTCCGAGGGAGTCGAGCTCCCTGAGCCGCCGACGCAGACAGACCCGGGCGCCGTCCGCCGCTTCCGCTTCCGCCACCCCACCGCCTCGGGCAAGACCATCGCGGCGGCCGGCTTCGTCGAGGCGGCGCGAACGCTCGGCGTCCTGATCCTCACGCATAGGCGGCTGCTCGTCACGCAGTTCAACCGCGAGCTCACGGCGGAGGGCTACGGCGACCGGTTCCACGAAGCGATCGAGGAGGGTCAAGAGCCGAAGGTCAAGAACCCGGTCACGATCCAGACCTACGCCTGGTTCGCGCGCCACCACCGCACCGTGAGCCGCAGCGCCTACCACCTCGTGATCGCAGACGAGGCGCACACGGCGCTCGGTGAGAAGACGTCGACCGCGATCCGCACGTTCACGGAACCGATCTACATCGGCATGACCGCGACCGAGCAGTTGATCGCGAAGCAGGTCTCCGACGTCTTCCCGGCATCCATCGACGAACTGCCGCTCGGAGACGCTGCACGGCGCGGCCTGATCGCTCCGCTGCGCACCCTCCGCGTCCCGCCCGCGGCCGCGATCAACAACGTGCCGATCGTCGGCGGCGACTTCGAGGAGCGAGCGCTGGCCGCGGCCCTCGACCACACGGCTTTGAACCAGGCCGCGGCGAGTCTCTATCGCGAGCGTTTCGACGAGACGCCCGGCATCGTCTACGCGGCCGGGGTCGACCACGCATACAACCTGGCGCAGGAGTTCCGCGCAGTCGGGCTGAAGGCCGAAGCGGTCAGCGGCCGGACGCCGCCGGTCAAGCTGGCCGAGACGCTCGCGGCCTACGAGCGCGGCGAGCTGAACGTCCTGATCAACGCGATGCTGCTCGCCGAGGGCTGGAACTCACCGCGAGCGACCGTGATCATGCATCTCGCCCCGACCGCGAGCCGACGCGTCTACCAGCAGCGGATCGGCCGCGTCATGCGTATGCACCCGCGCAAGGAGGCAGGCGTCGTCGTCGACTTCGTTCCCAAGGCCGCGACGCACAACGAGCGCGTGATCTCGCTGCACAGCCTGCTCGACGCGGACTTCTACCGCGAAGGCGCACGTGTCACACCGGCGCCCCGCCGCCGTGCGCAGCGGCGTGCGCGACGAAAGCTCTCACCGGCACCCTGGCTCGTCCCGGTCACGGCGGACGTCAAGCGCCGGCTCAACGTAATCACCCGTGAGTGGCAACGTGTCGATCCGCGCTTCCTCGACGATGAGGAGCAGCGCTACTGGGCGATGATCGCCGGCCGGCACGTGCGCTTCGACGAGCGCGTCGAGTTCGCGAAGAAGTTCACTGAGGGCGGCGCGTCCAGAGGAGCGCTCGAGACCTTCCTCGCCACCTGTGCCGCCGAGAACCCGAACCGCCGTCTGCGGCTGACCGCGCTCGCCGACCGCGTCTCGATGCAGGTCGAGCGCGCCGACTTCGACGACCTCGTCACGCTCGCGACCCAGGCGCCCACCTGGGACAAGGACCGGATCGCGGGGGTGAGGATCTTGCTCCGTGCGATCGGCGAAGGCAAGGCAGACGCGCCGGAGCAGATCCTCGCGCGCTGGACCTGGCGTCTCGCCCACGCGAGCCGCAAGGTGCAGGACCGGCGTGCGAGCGCCGAGTTCCCGGAGGCGAAGCGGCTGCTCGGCGCCCTCGCCAACTCGCGCGGCCATCGCCACGAGGAAAACGCCGCGAAGCTCGTCAACGCGGCGATCGACCAGCCGCCCGACGTCGGCGCCGCCCTGCTTGCATCAGCAGAGGGCTACACGCCGCGCGCCAACCAGCTGATCGATGCCGCTCGCGAGCGCCTCGGCACGCTGGCCGAGGTGGCAACCGCTCTGGCAGAGAACCTTCCGGCTCCGAAGCAACCTGGCAGCCGCTCGCGCCGGCGTCGCCGTAGAAAGAAGAAGAAGCAGCAGCAGAACCAGCAGCCTCAGGGCCGGCAGCAGGCACAGGACGGCAAGCCGGCCGGGCAGGACGGAACCGGACCGAAACGCCGGCCGGCCAAACGAGACAAAACCGAAGATGGCCGCACTGCCGAATCACCTTCGGTTGAGAAGTCTCGGACTGCAGAAGCCGCGCGCGAGTAGCGCAGCCAGGAGCAGACGCTGATCGTCCTGCTCCCGATCGCCTTCGCGGCAGGCGTGATCACCGCGATCTCGCCGTGCGTCTTTCCGGTGCTCCCGATCGTGCTCGCGGGCGGTGCGAGCGGAGGACGGCGGCGTCCCTACGCGATCATCGCCGGGCTCGTCGTCAGCTTCTCGCTCTCGATCCTGTTCGTGGCCTGGGCGCTCGACAAGCTCGGCCTGCCTCAGGACCTGCTGCGCGACATCGCGATCGCGCTGCTCTTCGTCGTCGCGGCGACGCTGATCGTTCCGCAGCTCGCGCGGCTGCTCGAACGGCCTTTGCTCTTCTTGACCCGGCGGCGAGCCGGAGACTCCGGCAGCGGGTTCGTACTCGGCCTCAGCCTGGGGCTCGTGTTCGTCCCTTGCGGCGGGCCCGTGCTCGGCTACGTGTCGGCCCAGGCAGCCACGCTCCACTTCGGCCTCAAGCCTGTGCTGCTCACCGTCGCGTACGCCCTCGGCGCTGCCGTACCGCTGCTCGCGATTGCGATCGGCGGGCGCAACGCCCTTGGGCTCGGCTTCGTCCGCGCCCATCAGCGGGAGGTACGGGCGGGCCTGGGGGTCGTAATGGCGGCCGCCGCGCTGCTGATCGTGTTCAACGTCGATCGCAAGCTGCAGACGAAAGTCGGCGACTACACGGCGTTTCTCCAGCGACACACCGAGGACTCGTGTTACGCGAAACGGAAGCTCAACGACGGCTGCCGGGATCGACTGGCGGCGGCTTCGAGCGACTATGGCCCCGCGGCGGACTTCGTGGGCATCGACGCCTGGCTGAACAGCAAGCCGCTGTCGATCCGCGACTTGCGCGGGAAGGTCGTGCTCGTCGACTTCTGGACGTACTCGTGCATCAACTGCCTCCGAACGCTGCCCCACCTGAAGGCCTGGTACGCGAACTACCATGGCGCCGGGCTCGAGATCGTCGGGGTGCACACGCCGGAGTTCGGGTTCGAGCACGTGCTCTCGAACGTGCGCAAGGCGGTAGGAGACCTGGGCATCCGCTATCCCGTCGCGCTCGACAATGGCTACTCGACCTGGGGTGCGTACCGCAACAACGCGTGGCCGACCGAGTACCTCGTCGACCGCCGAGGGCGAATTCAGGAGCTCAAGGCGGGCGAGGGTGACTACGACGGAACGGAGCGGAAGATCCGAGAGCTGCTCGGTGAGCGCGCGCCCGCGGAGCTTGCGCCACAGCCCGATCTGACTCCGAGGGAGGCGGCGACGCCGGAGACATATCTCGGCTATGCACGGTTGGATCGCTTCGTCGGCGGCCGATTGCTTCCGGACGTGCCATACCGGTACACGGTTCCGCCGGCCATCCCGCAGCACACGCTGGCCTACGGCGGTACCTGGACCGTCGGCAAGGAGCGGATTCTGGCCGGCCCAGGCGCCCGGCTTGCGCTGCACTTCGTGGCGCGGAACGTCTACCTCGTCGCGGGCGGGCGCGGGGCGATCGGCGTGCTTGTGAACGGGAAGCGCGTACAGACGATTCGGGTGTCAGGCATCAGCCGCCTCTACACCGTGCTCTCGTACCCGCAAGTCAGGGACGCGCTGCTGGAGCTCCGGTTCTCGCCCGGGCTCAGCGGCTATTCGTTCACGTTCGGCTGATCCGGCCAGGTCCAGGGTCTGACCCCAGACACGCCCGGATTGGACGGTCGACGGCGGAATCGTTCGCTACGTGCGCGAAAGGCGTTGCGTCACTCATTCTCCACCACCGTCGGCCCGGACCTGGCCGGGGTCAGACCCCGGACACGCCCTGAAGGGCTACTGCTCGCGCGGGCCGGACTCGCCGTTGTTCTGCTCTCGCTCCCGCAGGAAGCGCGTCAGCTCGGCGGCGAGGGCGTCGCCGGAAGGCAGGTCGCCCTGCTCCTCGAGCGTGTCGGCGCGATTCTCGAGCTCCTCGACGTACGCGGCCGTCTCCTCATCGGAGGCGACGGCCTCGCTGACCTGCTCCTCGTAGGCCGTCGCGGCCTGCTCCAGCTCGTCGGTCGGAACATCGACTCCGAGCAGCGTGCTGAGCCGCTCGCAGAGCGACAACGCCGCCCGCGGGCTCGGTGTCAGCGAGACGTAGTGCGGGACGGCGGCCCAGAGGCTCGCCGAAGGCACGCCGGCCTCGCGGCACGAGTCGTGCACGACTCCGACGATGCCGGTCGGGCCCTCATACCGGGACGGGCTCAACCCGAGCGCCTCGACCAGATCGGGATCGCTCGCGCTGCCGGTGACGGGAGCGGGCCGCGTGTGCGGCACATCGGCAAGCAGCGCGCCGAGCGTCACGAACAGCTCCACGCCCAGATCACGCGCGAGGCCGACAACCAGATCGCTGAAGGTCCGCCAGCGCAGGTTCGGCTCGATTCCGAGCAGCAGGACGACGTCGTGGTCCATTCCCTCCGGGCGACAGTGGTAGAAGCTCGTCTCCGGCCAGTCGATCCGCCGGGTCACGCCCTTCTCGAGCGCGACGTGGGGCCGGGTGGCCTGGAAGTCGAAGAAGCCCTCCGGATCGATCTGCGCGAACTGCTGCGCGCCCCACTGCTTGGCGAGGTAGCCGGCGGCCAGCGATGCGCCCTGCGCGCCGTCGTTCCAGCCGCGGAACGCGCCCACGAGCACGGGGCGTTCCAGGTCGGGGCTCTCGTCGATCTTCAGCTCGTCCGCCATCCCGAAAAGTCTATGTCTGTTCCGGGGCGAGGGAGCTCGGGGGCCTGAAGAAGAGGGTCACGAGGGCGACGACTCCGGCCCAGACCGTGGCCGCCACGCCCACGTGGACGAGGACCAGCCCCCAGGGGAGATGAGTGCGGTACTGGAGCTCGCCGAGGCCGGCCTGGAGGAGCAGGAGCACCAGCACGCCGAGTGCGAACGCGAACAGCCGCGGCGAGCGCTCGCGTCTGGCGGTCAGGTAGCCGAGGGCGAACAGGAACCCGCAGCCGAACACGGCGACCACGCCGGCGTGGACGTACAGCATCGGCTCGAAGCGCCCGAAGCGCTGGATGTGCTCGCCGCCGCCGGAGTGCGGGCCCGCAGCGGTGGCGAACGCGCCGCTCAGTAGCAGCACGAAGTTCGCGGCGACCAGGACGAGGCCGAGGATGCGTAACTCCCTGGGGACCAGAGGGTCTGCCGTTCCTGTCTTCGTCCGGTACGCCTCGAGCACGACCACGACGGCCCCGGCCAGGAGCAGCATCGACAGGAGCAGGTGCGCCATCACAACCGGCCAGCGCAGATCGGTCGCGACCGCCAGGTAGCCGAGCGGCGCCTGAGCGAGCGTGCCGAGGAACACGGCCAGAGCCAGTCGCCGGACCCAGCGCGCAAGGGCCGGAGTCCGCCAGGCAGCCAGCGCGGCGAGCAGTGTCAGCAGGATCGTCCCGCCGCCGAGCACGCGGTTCCCGAACTCCACGAACGCGTGGTAGTCCTTGGCCGGCAGCGGGTGGCCTTTCTCGCACCCCGGCCAGTGGCGGCAGCCGAGCCCGGAGGCCGTCAGCCGCACCGCAGCGCCGGTGAAGACGATCAGCCACAGGGACCCGAGCGCGGAACCGGCCGCGGCGAGAAATTGGGTGGGCGAGAGCTCGAAGGCGAGGAACCGCGCCATTGCACGGGATTCGACGTGCATGCTTTCGAGTCTAGATGCGAGCCGTTATACCTTGGTCATGACCAGGCGCTGGATCGTCTTCTGGCGCTACGACGACGGCGAGAACTTCAATCTCGGGCGCCTCGACATCGTCGGGACGCGCAGAGGCTCGCGCACGCGACAGCTCGTGCGCGCCGCCGACCTCTATAACGCCGCGTTCACGGCGCAGATCGTCCGGTGACCGACTTTTCGCAGGAGCTAATCCACCGCTCGGGGTATCTCAACGGGCGGGGACAGATGGCCGAAGGAGAAGCATCTGGACCAGATCCGGGCCAGCGGACGCTTCCGCTACGCGCGCGAGCTCGTCGCCCACGGGATGTGGGACACCGATGCGGACCGAATGGTCGGCCTCGCCGAGAGCGTCGGCGGACCGCGCGAGATCTTCACAGACCAGGCTCCCGAGGTGAGCGAGACGTTCGAACGACTCCGCGAGAGGGCGCACCGCGTGCTCGGGACGAAGACCTGGCCCGTCGTGCTGTGCTTCCGGATCCGCGTCGGGATCAAATGAGCGGCTCGAGCAGCCGCTCCGACGGGTAGCCGTCCGCCCCGTCGAACGGCGTCGGGCGAGAGCCGAGAAAGAGCGGGCGGTCGGCCGCGTTCAGGAGCACGGGCATCAGGTCCAGCCCGCGCAGCTGCCCTAGGATCCCCGACACGAAGTCGAGCTCGCCGAACGAGCGCACCCCGTCGGCCCGCACGCCCGGCCCCGCAATGACGAGCGGCACCGGATCGCCGGAGTGGATCACCTCGGGCGAGGCCGGCGTCGCATGGTCTCCGGTGATGCAGACGATCGCCCGGTCGAGCGGTAGGTCCACGAGCACCGAATCGAGCCCCTCGATCACGGCCCGCTTCTCGTTCGGGTCCTTGGTGTGGCCCGCCTCGTCGGCGCGCTTGTCGTGCACGTACACGAACGTGTCTCCGGCAGCGAGCCGTTCGTGGACGAGCGAGACGTCCAGGTTCGCCCGCTCGACCGGCTCCAGGCCGACGGCACGGCCGAGCCCGCGCAGAAATCTCGAACCCGCCGCGAAGGAGCCGACCAGCCCATGCCGCTGCTCGAACGTCGGCACGTCGCTCGGACGGCCCCACCACTTGAGCGTGATCACGTTGAAGCGCTGCGCCTCCAGCCGGCGCAGCACCTCGCGCGTCCAGGCCTCGGCGGCACGCGCGGTCGGCTCGGCCTCCGGCACGAGCGCCTGCGGCCTCAACATCGGGTGCCGGTCCCGAAAGAACGCATCCGTGTCCGTCACTCGCTCGTCGGCCCCACCGGAGATGCGCAGCACCGCCTCGCCGCGCCAGACATGCTCGAGGGAGAACGTGAGCCCGTCGACCTCGATGCCGTCGCACGAGGCCACGAGCCGCTCGGACTCTTCGGCGTCACGCTCAGGGTCGGGGCGTCCGGTCAGCCACCAGCCGTCTTCGCGCCGTTCCGCCGGACGCAGGGCTGCGTACGCGAAGACATGCTCCGCGCTGACCTTCTGCCCGGCCCCGAGCGCCTCGAAGACGGCGCGGCCGGGAAACTCGTCCGGCCTGTAGCCGAGCATCGACCAGTGCGCCACCTCGCTGGAAGGCGCCCGCCCGGGCCCGACGGCATACAGCAGTCCGCACGAGCCCCGCGCCGCCAGAGCATCCAGGTTGGGAGTCTCCGCAGCTTCGTTGCCGGTTCGCCCGCCGAGCACGTCATGCGCCCGGTCGGCGAGCCCGTCCAGCAACACGACGACGATCGGATACACGCGCGCGAGGATACGGCGCCTGGCCGGCCCCGGGAGAGCGCGCGGTCTCCCGGGG
>JALYTD010000057.1 GCA_030854475.1 Actinomycetota bacterium | reverse complement strand
GGCCGCCGAGGCCGGCCGCGGCCTGCCCGCGGTCGAGCCGGGGATGCCGCTACCCGCGGGCACCGGACTGGACCGGCGGGCGTTCATCACGCGCTCAGCAGGTCTCGCGCTCGCCGTTTACGGCGCGGGGCGCCTCGGGCTCCCGGGCCTGGAGGAGGGCATCGCAGAGGCGGCCGCGGCAGCCCCATCGTCGCCCGTGCTCGTATCGGTCTTCCTGCCCGGCGGAGCGGACTCGCTCTCGGTGCTCTATCCGCACGGCGATCCCGCTTATCGCAAGCTGCGCCCCAAGCTCGCGCTGCCCGAGGGCGCCGGCCCGCAGTTCTCGGAGGACGCACGGCTGCACTGGCATCCGTCGCTCGCTCCGTTCGCAGCGCTGCATGGGGAGGGCAAGGTCGCGGTAGCCCCGGCGATCGGCTACACGCACCCGGATCAGTCCCACTTCACCTCGCGCCATTTCTGGGAGGTCGGCGCGACCAACGCGAACCTGCGTACCGGCTGGATGGGCCGCTACCTCGATCACGCCGGCGTCAAGAACAACCCGCTCCAGGGCCTGTCGCTCGACGACATGCTCCAGCCGCCGCTGGCCTCCGCCCGCGTCCCGGTGGCGGCGCTGGCAGGCGCCGACGAGTACACGTTCTGGGCTCCGGGTGTCTGGGGCGAGGTCGAGGACCGGATGCTTCAGACAATGGGCCGGCTCGGCGGGGTCGGTGGGCGCGACCGGAATCTCCGCGCTGCGGCCGGTGTGACCGCCCAGGCGGACCAGCTGCGCCGCGAGCTCGTCCCGTTCCAGAACATCGGCGAGCTGCCCAATTACGGCAGCAAGGTGCCGTACCCGACCTCTGACAGCTCGTTCCCGAAGCGTCTCGCCGGGCTGGCAGCGATGCTCGGCGCAGGCCTACCGCTTCGCTGCGTGGCGCTGAACGCGCCCGGCGAGTACGACACCCACGCCAACCAGCCGACCGACCTCGCGGACGGGCTGAAGCTGACGGCGGACAGCCTGTACTCGTTCCAGCGCGACCTCGAGTCGCGCGGGCTCGCGAACCGAGTGGTCACGCTGGTCTGGAGCGAGTTCGGCCGCCGTGTCGAGGAGAACGGCTCCGAGGGGACCGACCACGGCGCGGGGGGCTCGGCGTTCCTGATCGGCTCTCGCGTCCGCGGACGGTTGATCGGCGAGTTCCCAGGCCTCGGCGCGAATGGTCTCGACGAGGACGGCAACGTCCGTGCGACCGCCGACTTCCGCGGTCTCTACTCCGCGTTGATCGAGCAGTGGCTCGGCTCGGACGCCGCGGCAGTGATCCCGCAGGCCGGCTCGTTCCAGCGGCCCAAGGTGATCGCGTGATCCGCGCGGCGGTGGCCACGGCCGTCGGGGCGGCGTTCTTCGCGCCGAGCGCGGCGGCTCCCGCAAGGCTCGGGGTGGTCGCGCGTGAGTTTCGCTTCCAGCTCTCGAGGCCTGCGGTGAAGGCCGGCCCGGCGATCGTCGAGCTGAGCAACTTCGGCGAGGACGTGCACGACTTACAGCTGCGCCGCGTCGGCGGCTCTCGAACCTTCTCGATCCCGGAGACGAAGTCGCACGGCCGGGCGACGCTCGAGGTGCGCCTTCGGCCCGGCACGTACCGGCTCTGGTGCTCGGTCGCCGACCACCGCGCCCGCGGCATGCAGGCCCGCTTCCGCGTCCGCCGCTAGAGACGGGTCCGCGCCGGGGTAGACGCGGCGGGATTCGTTGCGGACAATGCTCGGCATGGACTCGTCCGTCACGGTCGCTTGCATCCAGGCCGAGCCGATCATTCTCGACCGCGAGGCGACCATCGACCGGATGACCGAGCTGGCGGCCGAGGTTCGCAGCAACGGCGCCCAGCTCGCCGTTTTCCCGGAGGCGTTCCTGCCCGTGTACCCCTCGTCCTTATGGGCCAAGGCGCTCGCCGGTTGGGAGGAGCCCGGCGCGAGGGAAGCGTTCGCGCTGCTCGCTGAGCAGTCCATAGAGGTGCCTGGCCCCGCCGAGCAGCGACTCGGGGCGATCGCCCGCGAGCACGAGCTCTATCTCGTCACCGGCGTGACGGAGCGCGATCCGGAGCACAACGGAACGCTCTACAACACGCTCCTCTACCACGCCCCTGACGGGACGCTTGCGCAGAAGCACCGCAAGCTCGTGCCGACGAATCACGAGCGCCTCGTGTGGGGCCAGGGCGACGGCGGCGGACTGCGCGCGATCCCAACGGATCTCGGCCGGATCGGCGGTCTCATCTGCTGGGAGAACTACATGCCGCTGGCGCGCTTTGCGCTGTACGAGTCCGGCGTCGAGATCTACATCGCCTCGACCGCCGACGACGCCGACGAGTGGCAGGCGACGCTCGTGCACATCGCCCGCGAGTCACGCGCGTTCGTTGTCTCGCCGTCACATTTCCAGCGCGCCGAGTCGTACCCGTCCGATTTCCCCCTCCGACACCTGCTGGACGGAGCCGGCGTGATCGGGCGTGGTGGGAGCGCGATCCTCGCCCCGGACGGGAGCTATCTCGCAGGGCCGCTCTACGACGAGGAGGGCGTCCTCTACGCCGAGCTCGATCCCAGGCGTCTCCACGAAGAGCGCCAGCGGTTCGATCCGGCCGGGCACTATCACCGTCCCGACGTACTCGGCCTCACGGTGCAAAGGCACTGACCGCGTCGGTAGGTTTCGACGACGCAAGGCTTGTCTCTGCACCAGCCGCTCGACCGTAGAGGTTTCCTCGTCCGGACGGGCTTCGCCGTAGCGGCCGCGGGGCTGCCGGCCGGCGTCTGGGCGGAAGACACCGAGTCGAGCAGGGCGCCCGCGGAGCTATTGGACTGGCGCGCGGTCCGCTGGGAATTTGCGCTCACGCGCCGCTATGTCCACCTGGGCGGCTTCCTGCTCGCCTCGCATCCGCGCGCGGTGCGGCGGGCGATCGAGTCCCACCGCCGCCGGCTCGACGCGAATCCGGTCCACTACCTCCACGAGCGTGGCCCGGGCTTCGAAGCCGCCGTCCTGCGTGAGGCAGCCCGTTACCTGCACGCTAGTCCGACCGACATCGCGCTGACCGACAGCACCACGATGGGGCTCGCGCTGCTCTTCAACGGCATCGACCTGCGGGCAGGCCAGGAGGCCCTGACGACCCGGCACGACTTTCCGGCGACGAGAGAGGCTCTCCGCCTGAAGGCCCAGCGAACGGGCGCGAGCATCCGGACGATCTCCCTCTACGACGAGCGCTCGGAGCAGATCACGGAGGCACGGCTCGTCGACAGGCTGCTCTCCGCCGTGCGCCCGCGCACCCGGGTGCTGACGGTGACCTGGGTCCATTCGAGCACGGGGGTGAAGATGCCGGTGCGGCGGATCGCCAACGGGCTCGCCTCGATCAACGCGGGGCGGGCCGAACGCGACCGGGTGCTGCTCTGCGTCGACGGCGTGCACGGGTTCGGGGTCGAGAACGTCGCCGCCGCGGACCTCGGCTGCGACTTCTTCGTCACGGGGTGCCACAAGTGGCTCTTCGGGCCGCGCGGCACCGGCCTGGTGTGGGGCCATCCGAGAGCCTGGCCGGCCGCGGGACCGACGATCCCGTCCTTCTCCGGCGGAGGGACCGAAGGGGCGGCCCACACGCCCGGCGGCTTCCACTCGTTCGAGCACCGCTGGGCGCTCGCGCAAGGGTTCCAGTTCCACCGGCGAGTCGGACGCGCGAGAATCACCGCACGCACGCACGCGCTGAACCAGCGGTTCAAGCGCGGGCTGGCAGCGATGCGACACGTGCACCTGTACACACCCCAATCGGACCGGCTCTCAGCTGGAATCGTCTGCTTCGACGTGCGCGGGCTCAGCCCGGAGACGGTCGTGGAGCGGCTCCGGGGCCAGGGAATCGTCGCGACTGCAACTCCGTACACACCTTCGTACGCGCGCGCCTCGCCGAGCATCTTGAACACGCCCGCAGAGATCGATCGCGCCCTGGCCGCGATCCGAGCCATGTGATGGACGTCCTCGGCCTGACCGCGATGTTGCCCGAGCTCCCGACCGAACGCACGCGGCTCCTCGACAACCTCGGCCGGATCCGCAGGGAAGTTGGACCGATCACGCCGGAGCTCTCGGACGCGCTCGCCGACCACATGAACATCCGCCGCGGCGAGGTGCACGAGGTGACGTCGTTCTATTCGTTCCTCCAGGTGCCGGCCGACGCCGTGCGGGTGTGCACGGGCCCGGTCTGCGACTGCTTCGGGGCGCGGGAGCTCCTAGCGTCCATGGAAGGCGCGATCGAAGTCCCGTGCCTGGGCCACTGCGACCTGGCGCCCGTGGCAACGCGCGGCGACACAGTTCTCCCGTGGGGCCGCGATGAGCTTGTGTTGCATACAACTAACGCGGGCGCGTCCCTCGGCCTCGACCAGGCGGACGACACGCTTTCGGACTACGCGGCCCGCGGCGGGCTCGAGCTGCTGCGTTCGCAGCCGCCACAGGAGCGCATCGTCGAAGAGCTCAAGGCGTCGGGCCTCGCGGGGCTCGGAGGCGCGGGCTTCCCCACCGGCGTCAAGTGGGAGGCGGTCGCGCGCGAGCCTGGGCCGCGCTACGTGATCGTCAACGCCGACGAGGGCGAGCCCGGAACGATCAAAGACCGCTACGTGATGGAGCTGCGGCCGCAGCTCCTGATCGAGGCCACGCTGCTCGCGATGCGAGCGATGGAGGCGGTCGAGGGGTTCATCTACCTGCGCGAGGAGTACGCGACCGCGCGGGAACGGCTCGCCCGCGCGATCGACGAGTTCCGCGCCGCCGGGCTCCTTGACGGCCTCTCGCTCGAGCTCGTGGTCGGCGCGGGCGCGTACATCTGCGGCGAAGAGACGGCGATGCTCGAGTCCATGGAGGGCCGCCGCGGGATGCCCCGCCTGAAGCCGCCGTTTCCGAGCACGTTCGGCTACCTCGGGCGACCGACGCTGATCAACAACGTCGAGACGCTTGCGCACGTCCCCGTGATCCTGCGCGACAGCGGCGAGGCCTGGCCCAAGGTGCGGCTGTGGTCGGTCACGGGCGCAGTGAACGCCCCCGGCTGCTACGAAGCGCCGCTCGACGTGACCGGCCGGCAGCTGATCGACGACTACGCCGGCGGGGCAACCGAGGAGATCGGACCGGTCGTGCCCGGCGGTGCCGCGAGCGGAATCCTGCCGCCCGAGGCACTGGACGTAGCGCTGACGCGAGATGCCCTGCGCGACTGGGGCTCGGGGCCGGGCTCCGCGGGGTTCCAGGTCTTCCCCGCGTCGTATTCGCCGCTGCGACTGCTGACCGAGACGATGCGCTTCTTCTCCGAGGAGTCGTGCCAGAAGTGCACGCCGTGCCGAATTGGGAATCGTGGCATGCAACACATGCTCGAACGGCTCGCGGAGGGCGAGGTGGTGATGCCCCGGTGGCAGGCCGAGGAGTGGCTCGAGGCGATGGCGCAGACGTCCATCTGCGGCCTGGGTCAGGGGGCGCCGTTCCCGATGCGGGCCGCGTTCCGCTACTGGCCCGAGGTGTTCGCCCCACTCGGGGAGCCCGTAGCATGAGCGCGATGGTCGAGTTCACGCTCGACGGGAAGCGGGTCGAGGCGCCGGAAGGGGAGCTCCTGGTGCACGCCGCCGCGCGGCACGGGGTCTTCATCCCGACGCTCTGCCATGACGAGCAGCTCGATCCGTACGGCGGCTGCCGCATGTGCGTGGTCGGCGTCGAGGGCTCGCCGCGGCCGCTCCCGGCCTGCGCGCTGCGAGTGTCCGACGGCCTCGCCGTCTCGACAAACTCGAGCGTGCCGCAGTTCCGCAAGACGCTGACGGAGATGCTGCTCGCCGAGCACTTCGACGGGTATCCGGCCGACCGCCCGAACGAGCTGCTCGACATGGCCCAGGAGTTCGGTGCCGAGGCGCCGGTGCTGCTCCCCGAGCACCGCGAGCCCTACGACGACCGCAACCAGCTGATGGGCTACGACCCCGACGCCTGCATCCTCTGTAACCGCTGCGTGCGCTACACGCAGGAAGTGATGCAGTGCTCCGCGCTCTCGCTCGAGGGCCGCGGCCCGCACGCCCGGATCGTGCCGACGTGGGACCGGAGCTGGCTCGACACCGAGTGCGAGCTCTGCGGCGGTTGCCTCTCCGTCTGCCCGACCGGGGCGATCTACGAGAAGTTCCGCGAAGGCGCGCCGCCCGAGGACGAGGTGCGGCTGACCAAGACCAAGTCCACCTGCACGTTCTGCGGGGTCGGCTGCCAGATCGACATCCACACCGACCCGCAGACGGAGCGGATCGTGAAGATCACCTCAGATCCGAGCTACGTCTCCAACGACGGCAACCTCTGCGTCAAGGGGCGCTTCGCGTTCAACTTCGTCCACCACCCGGACCGGCTGACCGAGCCGCTTGTCCGGGGTGAGGACGGCGAGCTGCACGAGACGACCTGGGAGGACGCACTCGAGAAGGCCGCACTCGGGTTCAAGGCCGTCAGCGAGCGCCACGGGGCGCAAGCCGTCGGCGTGCTCGCGTCCGCGCGCCTCACCATGGAAGAGAACTTCCTGATCCAGAAGCTGGCGCGGACCGCGCTGGGGACGCACTCAGTCCACAGCTGCGAAGCCACCTGACACGCTCCGACCCTCTACGGCCTGGTCAGGTCGTTAGGCAGAGGAGCAACCACCAACTCGATCCCGGAGATCGAGAACGCCCGCTTCCTGCTCGTGATCGGGTCGAACACGACCGAGGCGCATCCCGTGCTGGCGCTGCGCATGAAGAAGGCGGTGCGCAAGGGTGCCACGCTCGTCGTCGCCGACCCGCGCAAGATCTGGCTGACGAAGCTCGCCAAGCGCCACCTGCAGCTACGGCCGGGCTCCGACGTCTGGCTCCTGAACGCGATCATGCACGTGATCCTCGAGGAGGGGCTCCAGGACGAGGACTACATCCGCGACAAGACCGAGGGCTTCGAGCAGGTCGCCGAGGTTGTCAAGCGGTACACACCCGAGGAGGCCGAGCGGGTGACCGGCGTCCCGGCCGAGGACATCCGCGCGACGGCGCGCGAGTACGCGTCAGAGAAGCACGCGGCGATCTTCTACACCCTCGGGATCACCGAGCACGCGAGCGCGATCGACAACATCTGGTCGCTCTCGAATCTGACCCTGATGACCGGCCATCTCGGCTACGAGTCGACGGGCCTGAACGCCCTGCGCGGCCAGAACAACGTCCAGGGGCTGAACGACGCCGGCGCGAACCCGTCCTACTTCCCCGGCTATCAGGAGATCGACGAGGAGAACACGCGCAAGTTCGAGGAAGCCTGGAACGTCAAGCTGCCGGAGACGCCCGGCTACCGGCTCGACCAGATGATGTCCGGCTTGCACGACGACCGGATCAAGGCCCTCTACCTGATCGGCGAGAATCCGGCACACACGGAGCCGAACGCACACCACGTCGAGGAAGGGCTCGGCAACGTGGAGTTCATGGTCGCGCAGGACCTGTTCCTGAACGAGACCTCACGCACGCACGCGGACGTCGTCTTCCCCGCCTCGTCGTTCGCCGAGAAGGACGGCACCTTCACGAACACCGAGCGCCGCGTGCAGCGGGTGCGCAAGGCCGTGCCGATGCCGGGGAACGCCCGGGAGGACTGGCGCATCGTCGTCGACCTCGCCCAAGCGCTGGGCGCGGACTGGCCCGATTACGAGACCGCCGAGGACGCGTGGAACGAGTTCGCCGACCTGGCGCCGAACTGGTCCGGCATCCGCTACGACCGGATCGAGGACGTCGGTCTTCAGTGGCCGTGCACCGACCTCGACCACTCCGGAACGATGTACTTGCACGCACCCTCGCCGGCGCGGCCGAACGGGAGAGGCAAGTTCTATCCGGTCGAGTTCCAGCCGCCCATCGAGCAGCCGGACTCCGAGTACCCGTTCGTGCTCTCTACCGGCCGGACGCTCTACCACTACAACTCCGCCACGATGACGATGCGCGAGCCGGGCGTGACCGACAAGCAGGAGGAGCCGTTCTTCGAGATCTCACCCGAAGACGCGACGGCACTCGGAATCGCGGAGGGCGACTGGGTGCGGCTGGTCTCGCGCCGCGGTGACCTCCAGGCGCGCGCCGCGATCGGCGACCGCGTCTACCCCGGCCTCGTCTGGATGGCGCTCCACTTCGCGGAAGCCAAGGTGAACTGGCTCACGCACGACGTCGGCGACCCGCTGATCGGCACGCCGGAGTACAAGGTCTCCGCGGTGCGCCTCGAGCGGGTCGCGTGACCGACTCGCTCGCGGCCGTCGAGCTCGGCGGTCGCTTTGGGCAGCCGTACCGGTACGAGCAGAGCTGCTCGTCGACGCAGGACCTGCTCGAAGCGGAGGATCCTGAAGGCGCGGTCGCGATCGCCGAGGAGCAGACGGCCGGGCGCGGACGCCAGGGCCGGACGTGGGTTGCGCCGTCCGGGAAGGCGATCCTCTGCTCGGTGCTGCTGCGCCCGCCCCGGGACGAGCGGTTGCCGCAGCTCTCGCTCGTCGCGGGAGTCGCCGCCGCGGACGCGATCGAGCACGCGCTCGGCCTCGCCGCGCAGATCAAGTGGCCGAACGACGTGCTCGTGAACCGGAAGAAGGTCTCGGGGATCCTGGCGGAGGCACGAGCCGGGGCGGTGATCGTCGGGATCGGGATCAACGTCAACCAGACCCGAGACGAGCTCCCGCCCGAGGTGAACACGCCTCCGGCGTCCCTCTACACGACCGACAGCGTGGAGCGCGAGCGCGGGCCGATCCTCGCACACCTCCTCCAGCGCCTCGAGCATCACTACGACCGCTGGCGCGAAGGAGGCCTCGACGCGCTCTACGTCGACCTCGGCGCCCGCGACTTTCTCCGCGGGCGCAAGGTCTCGGTCGACGGTCTCAGCGGCACCGGGGTCGCGATCGACCGCGAGGGCCGCTTCGAGATTGCGACCGCCGAGGGCCATCGCACGATCGAGAGCGGAGAATTGAACTATGAGCGCTGAGACACCCGACGAGTCAGTGCTGCAACGGGTCACCGTCACCGACGAGACTAAGGTCGTTGCCGAGGGGATCAGGGCCAGAGTGGTCAAGGACGTGCTCACCACCAGCGGCGGTCAATTGCGGGAGAAGACCTCAGACTGGTTCGCGCAGGACAAGCGTGGCAACGTCTGGTACCTGGGTGAGGACACCACCAAGTACAGCCTGGATGGGACGACGGACAAATCTGGTTCCTGGGAGGCCGGCGTCAACGACGCCGAGCCGGGCCTGATCATGGAGGCCAATCCGCAGATTCCAGACGCCTACCGGCAGGAGTACTTGAAGGGGCAGGCCGAGGACACCGCCTGGATCGTCAACCGCGGCGGCTCGGTCACGGTTCCCTACGGCACGTTCAAGCACGTGCTGACCTCGCTGGAAGCGACCCGAGTCGAGCCCGGCTCGTACGACTCGAAGCTGTATGCGCCCGGCATCGGCATCGTGGTCGAGCAATCACTCACGAGCTCCGAGCATCTGAAGCTGGTCAGCGTCACCGGCTGAGCGTCTCGATGTCCGCGGGGAGCCGGAGCCTCGCCGGCTCCCCTCGGCTGCAAAGCGAAATCCAGTGTTATATGATCTTGCAACAGGCGTCTCATAACCCGGCGGTCGCACCCGCCTAGCCCTTGAGAGAAGTTGGCGCTTTTCCGAGTTGAGCAAACGCTCCGTATTCGGCATGGTTGAGCCAAAAGAACTCGTACGGATTGGCCGGCCATCTTAGCTCTCCTGCGCTTTCCTCAACGTCCGCGACAGAGTAGAATCGCGACTCTTCGACGAAGGGGGAGACATGATTCGACGGCGCGTATCGTTAGCGCTGGGTATCTGCGCGGCAGTCGTTCTGGTCGTATCTGCCGCGACCGCAGCCAGCTCGTCACAGTCCAACCCGGTAAAGATCACCAAGCCGCTGTGGGTGAAACACGTGGAGCGCTACAGCGGCGGCCTCTCGAACGGCGTGCGCGCTGAGATCGGCATGCGCGGAGCGGGCGTGAAGACAAACGCCCATGGATCCGTCGCTCCAACCAGCCGGAACTCCGAGGGCGAAGGCCAGTCCAACGTCCAAGCGAACACGGACAGCTCTCCAGCGCTCCCGCAGAACGAGACAGCTGTCGCCCACAACATCGACCACCCGGCCAACGCCGTCGCCGCGTCGAACGACTACATCGACGGAGGGTTGTGGATTGGAACGACTCACGACGGTGGCTCAACCTGGGCCAGCCAGTTCCTCACGCCACAGTTCCCGAGCACGCGCGACTACTGCACGGGCGGCGATCCGACCGTCGTCTACAGCAAGCGCAACCACACGTTCTACGCGGCACAGCTGTGCTTCTTCCGCGCCCATCCCGAGTCCGCGATCGAGGTCATCCAGTCCACGGACGGCGGGGACCACTGGACCGGAAGCCGGTCCAGCACCGCAGTGATCACCAACAGGCTTCCCGACGGATCGATCGACCCCTCAGTCTTCTACGACAAGGAGTTGATGGCGGTCGACAACCATCCGAGCAGCCCCCACTACGGGCGCCTGTACGTCAGCTACACCAAGTTCCACCTCCTGCCCGACGGATCGAGCGACTACTGCCCGGTGCAGGTCGGCTTCACCGACAAGGTCGACTCGAACGACGACGGAATCCTGAGTGATACGGCCTGGACGAACGTGGCCGTCACTCCGGATACTCCGGGAGCGGCTGGCCTCGGCGAGAGTGCGAACCAGTTCTCGACCCCCGCGATCGACGACAAGGGCGGCGTCAACATCGCCTACGCAATCGAGGACTGCAACACGGCGAGCGACCGCGGCTTGCGTTTCAAGCGCTCGACGACCGGAGGGGCGAGCTGGCCTGCGAGCCCAACCGTGATCGACAAGCCCGGACAATTTGCCGACAACCCGGACCCGGCGGACCACCTGCCGAACAAGAACGCCCGGATCCCCATCTCGCCTTCGCTCGCGTTCAACGGCTCATCGAAGCAACTCGGCTACGTCTACCAGAACAACGTCAACTCGGCGAGCTCGGGAGCAGACATCACGTTCCAGTCCTCGGCCGACTACGGAGCCAGCTGGAGCAACATCCAGTACGTGAGCGTCAAGGGGAACGGGACCACGCCCGCCTCCAACGACCAGTTCTTCCCGTGGATCCAGCCCAATCCGCGAAGTAGCGGATGGCGCGTCATCCTCTACGACAACCGAAACGATCCGGGGAACACACTGATCGAGACGTTCATGGCCAAGTCCAAGCCCGGAGGTTGGAAGAACAGGGACATCAGTTCGGTGGCATGGAACCCGAACCTGGCCTTCTTCTCGTCGGGCTCGTTCATCGGGGACTACAACGGCCTCGCTGTCGCCCCGGGTTACGAGTACCCGGTGTGGGCCGACGGCCGCAACTCTCCAGGACCGCCCAAGGGCCAAACGGACATCTTCACCGTTCCGAACAAGGACAACTCGAACAACGACAACTAGCAGTCTCGAGACGGGGAACGGCCAGTGCGCCGTTC
>JALYTD010000056.1 GCA_030854475.1 Actinomycetota bacterium | reverse complement strand
CAGCTCGTCAACCTCTCGCTCGGCCACCAGCATCCCAAGGTGGTCGCTGCGATCAAGGAGCAGGCCGACAAGCTCTGCACGATCGGCCCGCCGATGGCGCACGAGGCGCGCTCGGAGCTGGCGCGGCTACTCGCGGAGGTCACGCCGGGCGACCTGACGATGTCGTTCTTCACGAACGGCGGCGCCGAGGCGAACGAGAACGCGATCAAGCTCGCGCGCTGGTACACGGGACGGCACAAGATCGTCGCCCGCTATCGCTCGTACCACGGGGCCACCGCCGGGGCGATCACGCTCACCGGCGACCCGCGCCGCTGGCCGGCAGAGCCCGGCCTTCCGGGCGTCGTGCGGATGCTCGACCCGTACACCTACCGCTGCCCCGCCGGCCACCCCGATCCGTGCCCGGTCTGCACAGGCGGCCCGCACCTGGAGGAGATCCTGCAGTACGAGGGGCCGCAGAACGTCGCCGCGGTGATCATGGAGACGATCGTCGGGACGAACGGGATCATCGTTCCGCCCGACGGCTACCTGCAGTCGATTCGCGAGACCTGCGACCGGCACGGGGTCCTGCTGATCTTCGACGAGGTGATGGCCGGCTTCGGACGCAGCGGTAGATGGTTCGCCTGCGACCACTGGGACGTCGTGCCGGACATCCTCACCGTCGCGAAGGGGATCAACTCCGGCTACGTCCCGCTGGGCGCGATGATCGTCAGCGAGAAGCTCGCGGATTGGGCTCAGGACCACTTTTTCTCCGGAGGGCTCACCTACTCGGGCCACGTCCTCGCCTGCGCCTCCGGGATCGCGTCGATCGAGGCCTACCAGGAGGAAGGGATCGTGGAGAACTCCGCGGCGATGGGCGAGGTGCTCGCCAAGGAGCTGCCGCGCCTGATGGAGCGCCACGCGTCCATCGGCGAAGTCCGCGGCAAGGGTCTCTTCTGGGGCATCGAGCTCGTTCGCGACCGAGACACCCGCGAGCCGCTCGTGCCGTACAACGCCTCGGGTGAAGCTGCGGCGCCCGTCCTGCAACTGGCCAAGGCGGCCATGGAGCGCGGCCTCTACCTCTTCATCCACTGGAACGTGGTCATGATCGCGCCGCCGCTCACGATCACGCGCGAGGAGCTCGACGAGGGCCTCGAGATCCTCGACGAAGTCCTAACCGCGGTCGACTAGAACGGCCCGGACGGCCTCGGCGTCGAGTCGCGGGACGACCGCTTCGGCGCGGGCGAGACGTTCGGGCGACATCGTCCCGAGCACGGCGACGCAGCGGAGACCGGCCGCAAGGGCGGCCGCGATCCCCACGTCGGAGTCCTCGAACGCGACCGCAGGCTCACCGGCGACTCCGAGCAGCTCGAGACCCCGCCGGTAGCCCTCCGGGTCCGGCTTCCCGTTCTCGACGTCCTCCGCGGTCACGGTCGCAGAGACAAGCCCTGCGAGGCCCGCCGCCGCCAGCACCGGCTCGATCTCGTCGCGGAAGGCACCGGACACGACGGCGACGGGCACCGCCTCCGCTGCGACGCGGACGGCTTCGCGCGCTTGCTCGGGCACGCTCGAGCCGTCGGAGACCCGGGCGCGGTAACGCTCCACCTTCGCGGACACGATCTCCGGAGCCGGCGCGCCGAGCCACCGCTCCACGATCTCCGGGTCCGACGACCCGGCCAGCTCGTCGAAGTACTCGCGCTCCGTCATCGGTCTACCGGCCTGGGCGAAGAGGTCCTGGAAGATCCCGCACAGGATCGGCTCGTCGTCCGAGAGGGTGCCGTTGAAGTCGAAGATCAGAGCGCGAGGACGCACGGAGCGCAGCAGTCTAGGATCGGCGGGTGCAACCGGAGGCGATCGTCGCCCGCGTCTGGCCCGGCAGCGCTGCCCAGATCGAGCCGCTCGGCGGCGGGATCACGAACCACAACTTCAAGATCGCAATCGACGGCGGGGCGTTCGTCCTGCGCATCGGCGGCCAGGACACGGAACTGCTCGGCATCGACCGCGACGCGGAGCACAGTGCGTCGGTCGCCGCCGCGAGACTCGGCATCGGCCCCGAGGTGGTCGAGTTCGTCCAGCCCGAGGGGTATCTCGTCACCGCGTTCATCGCGGGCCGGCCCGTGCCTCCGGAGGAAATGCGGGAAGCTGAGAAACTCGGCCGCGTCGCCGCCCTCCTCCGCGCCGTCCATGCAGGTGAGCCGTTTCCGGCCACGTTCGACTCGTTCCGCGTGGTCGAGACGTATGCCGACACGGCCCGGGAGCGCGGTGGTGAGGTGCCAGGCGCCTACGCCGAGGCAAAGCGCTTCGCAGACGCGATCGAGCGCACGCGTCCCGACGAGCCCTCGTGCCCGTGCCACAACGACCTGCTGAACGCGAACTTCATCGACGACGGCGACCGGCTCCGGCTCGTGGACTGGGAGTACGCCGGCATGGGCGACCGCTTCTTCGACCTCGCCAACTTCGCGGTCAACCACGAGCTCGAGCCGGACGACGAGCGAACCCTGCTGGAGGCCTACTTCGGCGAGGCGCGCGACGCCGACGTCTGCGGTCTGACGCTGATGCGGTTCATGTCCGACTTCCGCGAGGCGATGTGGAGCGTCGTGCAGCAGGCGATTTCGACCCTGGACTTCGACTTCCGCACCTATACCGAGCAGCACTTCGACCGGCTTGGCCGTACTGCTGCGGAACCACGCTTCCAGGCGGCCCTCGAAAGCTCGCAGTCTTGACACCACGCCCGCGGCCGTGGGTAAATCGCGCCCAAGCAACGACGGGAGGAAGACGATGGCGGACGTTCACGACTCCGCGCCACGGGACGCGCGGAGTGACGAAGCTGACCTCGAGCGGTTCGGCTACAAGCAAGAGCTGAAGCGGACGCTGGGCGTCTTCAGCTCCTTCGCCGTCGCGTTCTCCTACATCTCGCCGTCGACCGGCATCTTCACGCTCTTCGCCCTCGGCCTGACCACGATCGGCGGCGTGTTCATCTGGAGCTGGCCGATCGTCGCGCTCGGACAGCTGATCATCGCGTTCGGCTTCGCCGAGCTGTCGAGCCACTATCCGGTCGCCGGATCGGTCTTCCAATGGACGAAGTACCTCGCGGGGAAGACGTACTCGTGGTTCGCGGGCTGGATCTACCTCTTCGCCGGCATCCTCACCGTCACGGCCGTCTGCGTAACGCTGCCGCTCGCGCTGATTCCGGCCTTCAACAACATGGGCTGGAACATTGCGAACACGCTCCACAACCAGCGCATCTTCGCGATCGTCACCCTGGTCTCGATCACGATCCTGAACATCTTCGGCGTCCGCCTCGTTGCGCTCATCAACAACACCGGCGTCATGTTCGAGATCCTCGGGATGGTCGTCTTCGCGTTCATCCTGGCGCTCTTCCATCACCACCAGGGCGCCTCGGTCATCTTCCACACCGGCGGTCAGAGCCTCACGTTCGGAACGTTCCTGATCGCGATGTTCATGTCGCTGTTCGTGATCTACGGCTTTGACACCGCGGGCACCCTTGCCGAGGAGACGAAGGACCCGCGTCGGGAGGCTCCGAAGGCGATCATCGGCTCGGTCATCGGGGCGTTCATCATCGGTGGGATCTTCCTGTTCGCGATGCTCCTCGCTATCCCGAACTTGAAGGGCGGGATCGCGGGCGGCTTCGGGCCGGCGCAGATCATCGATGCGAACTTCGGCAACGCGTTCTCCACCGTCTTCCTGCTCGTGGTCGCCGCGGCAATCTTCGTCTGCTGCCTCTCGATCATGACCTCGACCGTGCGTCTGGGCTTCGGCATGGCGCGCGATCAAGCGCTCCCGGCTTCGAAGGTGCTCAGTTGGGTGCACCCGAAGCTGCATACGCCGATCGGCTCGTGCCTAGCGGTCGGGGTGCTCGCGTTCATCCCGATGCTTCAGTACGCGGGGGCCGGGATCATCGCGATCGCGGCTACGGGGATGATCTACCTGAGCTACGTGATCATGAACGTCGCTCTCCTGCGCGCCCGGCTGCGGGGCTGGCCGCGTGCGAAAGCTCCGTTCGCGCTCGGTCGCTGGGCAATGCCGCTGAACCTGCTCGCGCTCGCGTGGGGCGGTGGCATGCTGATCAACTTCGCCTGGCCACGTGCTGCGACGAACCCGCGGCCGACCGAGCTCCCGGGGACGCTCAATTTCCACTGGCACTGGCTGAACGGGAAGCCCGTGCTGTGGACGGTGCCAGTCGTGATCGCGCTCGTCGGCACGGTCTACTTCATGCTCGTACAACGGCGCAAGCCTGCACATCTCCAGGCACCGGAAGGCGAGGTCTTCGCAACCGAAGAGGCGCACACGACGCCGGCCACGGCGACGTAACGAGTGCCCCGGTCTAGCGCCCGCGCCGTCGTCGTCGGCGGCGGTGTCGGCGGCTGCTCGATCCTCTACTGGCTGACGCAGCTCGGGTGGGACGACGTCGTTCTCTGCGAGCGAGCCGACCTGACGAGCGGCTCCACGTTCCACTCCGCAGGCCTCGTCGGCCAGCTGCGCGGGTCGCTCAGCCTGACGCGGATGATGATGAGCTCGGTCGAGCTGTATCGGACGCTCGGCGAGCAGGTCGGTCTCGAAACGGGGTGGCGCGAGGTCGGCTCGCTCCGGCTCGCTTCGTCCGAGGAGCGGATGGAGGAGCTCGCTCGCCAGGCGGGCTGGGCCAAGACCTTCGGCCTGCCGCTCGAGCTGATCTCGGCGGAGGAAGCCCAGAAGCTCTTTCCGCCCATGTCTATGGAAGGCGTGCTTGGCGCGGCCTACCTCCCGAGCGACGGCTACATCGACCCGAGCCAACTGACGTTCGCGCTGGCGGAGGGGGCCCGGCGCGGTGGTGCAGAGATCCGGACGAACACGCGGGTGACCGGGATCGCGCTCGAGCGAGGCCGGGTGGTCGGCGTCGAGACGGACAAGGGCGCGATCGCGACCGAGGTGGTCGTCAACGCGGGGGGCATGTTCGCTGCTGAGCTCGGCGCGCTCGCCGGGGTCACCGTTCCCGTCGTCCCGATGGCGCACGAGTACCTGATCACGCGGCCGATGGGACTTTCGCTCGATCTGCCGACCATGCGCGACCCGTCGCTCCTCGTGTACTTCCGCGGCGAATCGGGGGGCCTCGTGATGGGCGGCTACGAACGCAACCCTGAGCCCTGGGGGCTAGACGGGATCCCCGCCGACTTCAACGGCCGGCTGCTCGAGGAAGACTGGGACCGGTTCGACGAGCTGCTCACGAACTCGATTGTCCGGGTGCCGGCGCTCGAGGACGCGGAGGTCGTTCGCCTGATCAACGGCCCCGAGGCGTTCACGCCGGACGGCGAGTTCATCCTGGGGCCCTCGGAGGTACCGGGCTTCTGGGTCGCCGCCGGGTTCTGCGCGCATGGGCTCGCCGGGGCAGGGGGAATGGGGCAGCTCGTCGCGGAGTGGATCGTCGAAGGGACGCCGAGCCTCGACGTGTGGGAGATGGACTCCCGCCGGTTCGGGCGCAACTACGAAGACCCGGACTACACGCTCGCGCGCACGATCGAGGTCTACTCGACCTATTACGACGTCAAGTATCCGGGCCACGAACGACAGGCCGGGCGCCCGCTGAAAGTCCCGCCGACGTACGAGCGGCTGCGCGAGCTCGGTGCCTCGTTCGGCGAGAAGTCGGGTTGGGAGCGGGCCAACTGGTTCGAGCCGAACGCGGCCGGCGGCGACGAGTCGCTCCGGCCCCGCGGCTGGGCCGGACGGATCTGGTCGCCCGCAATCGGGGCGGAGCACCGCGCGTGCCGAGAGCGGGCCGCGTTGTTCGACGAAACGTCCTTCGCGAAGATCGAGGTAGCGGGGCCGGGCGCGGCCGATTTCCTGGAACATCTTTGCGACAACCGCGTGGCCCGAGACGTCGGCGCGATCACGTACACACAGATGCTGAACGAGCGCGGCGGCATCGAGTGCGACTTCACGGTCACGCGGCTCGCCGAAGACAGGTTCCGCATCGTCACCGGCACGGCATTCGGGCGCCACGACTTCGCCTGGATTCAGTCACACGCTCCTGACGATGGCTCTGTGAACGTTTCCGACGTAACCGAGGAATACGCCTGCCTGGGCCTGTGGGGACCGGCGGCACGCGAGATCCTGCAGCCGATCGCGTCCGCCGAGCTGTCGTTCCCGTACATGCGCTCGGCCGAGCTCGAGGTCGCAGGGATTCCGTGCCTTGCTCTCCGCGTCACCTACGTAGGTGAGCTCGGCTGGGAGCTGTACTCGCCGTTCGAGCGCGGGCTCGAGCTGTGGGATGCGATCTGGGAAGCCGGTCGCGCTCACGACCTCGTGGCCGGCGGATACAAGGCGATCGACTCGCTCCGGCTGGAGAAGGGCTACCGCGTCTGGGGAGCGGACATCTCGCCGGAGGAGACCCCGTTCGAGGCAGGCCTGGGCTTCGCGGTCAAGCTCGACAAGGAGTTCATCGGCCGTGAGGCCGTCGAGCGCCCCGTGGAACGGAAGCTCGTTTGCCTGGTGCTCGACAACCCGCGCTCGATCGCGCTGGGCTCCGAGCCCGTGCGGATCGAGGGCGAGGTCGCGGGCCGGGTGACGAGCGGCGGCTACGGCTATGCGGTCGAGCGGTCGATCGCTTATGCCTACGTTCCCGCGGATCGCGCCGAGCCGGGCCAGGATGTCGAGGTCGAGATCTTCGGAACGTTGGTCCCCGGCCAGGTCGCCGCGGAGCCCCTCTTCGATCCCAGCGGCGAGCGCGTTCGCGCCTAGGATCACCGCGGTGGAGGAGCTTCGCGCCTGGATCCCAACTGCCCACGGGAGCCGTCTCGCGGCGCGACTGTGGCTACCCGAGGAGCTGCCCGCGCCGGTGCTGATCGAGGCGCTGCCGTACCGGATGGACGACCTGACCGCGTCCTACTCGTCGGAGTACGAGCGACTCTGCCGCGAGGGCGGGTTCGCGGTCGCGCGGATCGACCTGCGCGGCACGGGCTCGTCCGAGGGGATCGCAGTGGACGAGTACCCGGCCCAGGAGCAGGCTGACCTGGCCGACGCGATCGCCTGGCTGGCCGGGCAGGAGTGGTGCACCGGACGTGCAGGCATGTACGGCACCTCGTATTCCGGCTTCAACAGCCTCCAGGTTGCTGCCGAGCGCCCGCCCGCCCTAGGCGCCGTCGTCGCCATCTACTCCAGCGACGACCGCTACACGGACGACGTCCACTACACCGGCGGCGCGCTGCGCGCGCTCGACCTGCTCGACTACGTGCTCTACATGGCCGCGCTTGCGGTGCTGCCGCCGGTGCCGGCGGTCTTCGGCGAAGGCTGGCGAGACGAGTGGGTGCGACGGCTCGACGCCTCCGAGCCGTGGCTGCTGCGGTGGCTCGAAGAGCAGACCGACGGCCCGTACTGGCGGCAGGGATCGCTTCGGCCCGACTACGACCGCATCGAGTGCCCGACGATGCTCGTGGCCGGCTGGGCCGACGGCTACCGCAACAATACGTTCCGCACCTTCGAGGCGCTCCGGTGCCCGAAGCAGCTGCTGATCGGGCCGTGGAGCCACATGTCTCCCTCCTCGTCGCTGCCCGGGCCGCACATCGACCTCGTGCCGGAGCTGATCCGCTGGTTCGACCGCTGGCTGCGCGACGAGCCGAACGGGGTCGACGAGGCGCCCCCGATCCGCGTCTTCGTCCGGCGCTCGACCAGGCCGGCCGCCGATCTGGCCCAGATGAACGGCGAGTGGCGCTACGAGCCCGGCTGGCCGCTCGAGCGCTCGCGCGAGCTGGAGCTGAGACCGCAGCCCACTGACGGCCTGGACACGCTCGAAATACGCGGCGACGTCGGCACCTCCGCGTGGATTTCCTGCGCCGCCCGCCTACCCTGGGGCCAGCCGACCGACCAGCGCGCGGACGACGCGCACTCGCTCACATACGACTGGGGTCCTTTCGACGAGGAGCTGGAGGTGCTCGGTCACCCTCGGCTCGAGGTCTCCGTCACGTCCGCTGCACCGGTTGCGTACCTGTCCGCGAAGCTGTGCGACGTCTTCCCCGACGGAACGTCGGCGCTCGTCACGCGCGGGCTGCTCAACCTCACGCACCGCCGGTCGTCCACGGACCCTGCTCCGCTGGAGCCTGGGGAGCCGACCGCGATCGCGCTCGAGCTCGAGGCCACGTCCTGGGTCTTCGAGCCCGGTCACCGCATCCGCCTCTCGCTCGCCGGTGCCGACTGGCCGAACATCTGGCCGCCTCCGCACCCGGGCACGCTGGTGGTCGACCGGTCGAGCCTCGTGTTCACCTTGCCCGCGGTCGCCGAGCCGGCGGCGATCGCCGAGACACCGGCCTTCGCCCCGCCCGAAGCAGACGCCCACGCGCCTGACACGGATGCCCCGCAACCGCCGGTCGTCTGGCGGATCGAGCAGGATGTCCTCGGTCGCGAGACACGTGCCGTGATCGAGCACGGCGCCGACTACCCGGCCGAGCACGGCGCGCAGGTCGAGGAGCGCTACAACGGCACGGTCGGTGTCTCGACCGAAGACCCGGGCAGCGCCTGGGCGCGCGCGACCTCGTCCTACCGCATCGCCTGGCCGGAGGCCGATTGCCGGACGGAGGCGAGCCTCGAGCTGCGGTCCGACGCAGACACCTACCGCGTCGTCGTCGAGGTCAGGGCGGAGGAACGGGCGAAAGCGTGGACGCATGAGCGCCGGTTCGAGCGGGTCATTCCACGACGGCTTCAGTAACCGGAGCCGGATGCACGTGGCAGGCCGCCACGTGTCCCGCCGCCTCACCCGAGACCTGGCGCAGCCCCAGATCCTCCTCGCGGCAGAGCTCGTCGATACCGAGTTTCGCCGCCTCGCCGGAGCCGTACAGCGGGCAGCGCGGATGGAACCGGCAGCCCGGAGGAATGTTGGTCGGGTCCGGCACCTCACCGACGAGGATCTGCTCCTCCATCTGCTCCACCTCGGGCACCACCGACAGCAGCGCCCGCGTGTACGGATGGCCGGGCTCGCTCAGCAATTGCTCTGTCGGCCCGACTTCGATCACGCGCCCCAGGTACATGACCGCGACGCGGTCGGCGATGTTCCAGGCCAGACCGAGGTCGTGCGTGACGACCAGGGTGGCGACGCCCGTCTCGCGCACGAGGCCCAGCATCAGCTGGAGGATCTCGCCACGCACGGAGGCGTCCAAACTCGAAACCGGCTCGTCCGCGACGAGGACCCGCGGCTCCAGGATCATGGCGCCGGCGATCACTACACGCTGCCGTTGGCCGCCCGAGATCTCGTACGGATAGAGGGGCAGGAACCGCTCCGCCGGCCGCAACCCTGCCCGCCCGAGCGCCTCCGTGACCTTCTGCTCCTCGTCCTCCCTCGACTTCTGGATGCGCAGCCCCTCCGCGACCGCCTCGTAGATCGTCTGCCGAGGATTCAACGCCCCCGCGGGGTCCTGGAAGATCATCTGGACGCGCTTGCGGTACTCACGCAAGGATCGGGTGGCGTAGCGGAGCGGCTTGCCCTCGAACCGGACCTCGCCCTCCGCGGGCCGTTCGAGCCCGAGGATCGCTCGCGCCAGCGTCGTCTTGCCGCACCCCGACTCCCCGACGAGAGCGAGCACCTCGCCCTCCCGAAGCGTGAGGTCCACCCCGTCGACGGCACGCACCATCGCCCCTCGACGCCCGTGATACCGAACGTGCAGGTCACGAAGCTCGAGGATCGGTTCGGTCATGCGGAGACCCGCCCGTCACGAACGTGGATGCAAGCGGCGCTGCGCGAAGCCCCGGCCGGCCACAGCTCCACGTCGAGCGACGGGCATTCTTCGACGGCCACGTCGCACCGCGGGTGGAACGGGCAGCCGGACGGCAGCTCGCGCGGGTCGGGCGGGTCGCCCGGCAGACCGGAGGGATTCATTCGAAACGCGGGGTCGCCGATCACGGGAAAGGCTGCCGAGAGTGCGCGTGTGTACGGGTGCGCCGGGGCGGCGAGCACGTCGCGCGTCGGCCCTTCCTCGACGATCAGCCCCGCGTACATGACGGCGATGCGGCGGCAGGCCGAGGCGAGCATGGACAAGTCGTGCGTGATGAAGAGGACGGCGAGACCGAAATCGCGTTGGAGGTTCTCGAGCAGCCGGAGCACCTGCGCCTGCACCATCACGTCGAGCGCGGTCGTGGGCTCATCCGCGATCAGGAGCTTCGGATTGCACGCGAGCGCGAGCGCGATCAGCACGCGCTGGCGCTGGCCGCCGGAGAGTTGGTGCGGGTAGTCGTCGGCTCGCCGTGCTGGGAGGCCCACGGTCTCGAGCAACCCCGCGACGCGCTTCCGCACCGTCGACGAGTCGACGCCGCGCTCGTGCACTTCGATCGCCTCGCCGATCTGGCGTCCGATCCTGTGCACGGGGTTGAGCGTGTGCAGCGCACCCTGGAAGACGATCGCCGCCTCCGTCCAACGCACGGCCCGCAGCTGACCCGGCCTCATCTTCAGGACGTCCTCTCCGTCGAGCAGCACCTCGCCGGTGATTTCGGTTCCGGGGGGTAGGAGGCGCAGAAGCGCCCCCGCCAACGTGGACTTGCCGCAGCCTGACTCGCCGGCCAGTCCGAGCGTCTCGCGGGCACCGAGGTCGAAGCTGACGCCCCGCACCGCCGGGACGGGCTTGTCGCGGGGGCGGTAGGTCACCTCGAGGTTGCGGACCGACAGCAGGCCGCCTGTCTCCGCGGCGGGCGACGCGCTCACGACTGATCCTTCAGGCGCGGGTCGAGGATCTCTTCGAGCGCCTGGCCGCACAGGGTGAACGCGAGGACCACGAGCATGATCCCGATTCCCGGCGGCAGGTAGTACCACCACGCCTTCTCCGTGATCGCGCCGGCCGCGAACGACTCCTGCAGCATCTTTCCCCACGACGCGCGGGTCGGGTCCCCGAGCCCCAGGAAAGAGAGCGTGGTCTCGGAGAGGATCGCGATCGGCACCGTCAGCGTCGTGTTGGCGAGGATGAGCGGCGAGACGTTCGGGAGGATGTGCCGCCCCATCACGTGCCGGTTCGAGGCGCCGAGCGCACGGCTGCGATCGACGTAGAGGCGCTCCTTCAACGTCAGCACCTGCGCCCGGATCAGCCGGGCCGTGCCCGGCCACGACGTGATCCCGATCACGAGGATGATGTTCTCGACCGAAGGGCCGAGCACGGCGGCTAGCACGATTGCCAGCGGCAGGAACGGGATCACGAGGAACCACTCCGTGATCCGCATCAGCAGGCTGCCCGTTCGCCCAGCGAAGAACCCCGCGAGGATGCCGACTACCGAGCCGATCAGCATCGCGATCACCGTCGCGGCCAGCCCGACGAGGAGGCTGATCCGCGAGCCCCAGACGAACTGCGTCCATACGCTGCGCCCGAGGTGGTCGGTTCCGAGTGGGCCGAACTCGCCCGGGCTGGCCCAGGTCGGGTTGGACGTCGAGTTGACTGCGCGAAGACCCGCCTCGTTGGCGATCAGCGGCGCCGCCAACGCCATCACGATGGCAAGCACCATGACCGCGAGACCGATCATGCCGGGCACGCTGTGGCGGTAGAGGCGCCACGACCGGCCAAGCGCGCGGCGGCGGCGCAGCCACGCGATCCGGCGAGCGGAGGGAATCGCGGCCGCGGTCATGTGGTTCGCACCCGAGGGTCGAGGTATGCGTAGGCGACGTCGGCGACCAGGTTGAAGAAAATCACCGAGGCGCTGAAGACGAGGAAGAGCCCTTGGAGCATCGGTAGGTCGGGGCCGTTGATCGCGTCGTAGGTGGCAAGGCCCAGGCCCGGCCACGAGAAGATCGTCTCGACCGCGATTGCGCCTGAGAGGACGAAGCCGAAGTTGATCGCGATCAGCGTCACGACCGGCAGCAGCGCGTTTGGCACGGCGTGGCGGTTGCGGACGGCGACGTCCCGCAGGCCTTTCGCGCGCGCGAGCACGAGGTAGTCCTCGCGCATCGTCTCGAGCAGCGAGGAGCGCATCACGAGTGCGTACTCACCGAGATAGGCAAGCGCCAGTGTGAGCGCCGGCAACACCATGTGCTTCGCCTCGTCGAACAGCTTCGGGAGGCCCGTTGCGGTCGAGGTCGCGTCCGTGATCCCTCCGACGGGGAACCAGCCCAGCGCGACCGCGAAGGTCGTCAGGAGCAGCATGCCCAGCCAGAAGTCGGGCATCGAGTACGTCGCCATCGTGAAGGTGGTCGAGGCGTAGTCGCGAACCGAGCCACGCCTCCAGGCAGCGACGATCCCGATCAGGACGCCGAATACGGTCGATAACAAGGTCGAGATCCCCACGAGCGCGACCGTGGGCCAGGAACGGCGCGCGATCTCCGAAGCCACCGGCTGGTTCGTTCTGTACGACCGCCCGAGGTTGAGCTTCGCAGTCTGCTCGACATAACGGACGAACTGCGTGGCCTTGGAGCCCTCCAGTCCGAACTCCTTCGTCAGGGTCTTCCGTTGCTGCTGCGTGAGCTTGTGGCCACGGAAGAGCGTCGCGACCGGATCGCCCTGAACGACGCGAAAGAGAAAGAAGTTGAAGACGACGACAAAGGCAAGCGTTGCCAGCGAGCCGAGAACCTTGCCAGTGAGGAACCGCCCGCTCACATCAGGTCGACCCCTGCTCCTTGCCTTTGTCCGTTACTCGCGCTCCGCGACGCTCCGCCGCCGTACAAGCCAGAACCCCAGGCCGGCGAGCACAAGCGCCCCCGCAACGACGATCCCAAGCACCCCGGCCGTGCCAAGCCCTCCGCCGCCCGTAGACGATGCGACCGGCTTCAACAGCGCGTAACTGGGGGAGGTGTTCGAGAAGAACACGGGCCCGACTTTTGCCGGTTGGCGCACCCAGCCCGTGAAGCGGTCGTTCCGGTACGCCTGGAGATCCGGCGTCAGATCAAGTGCGAAGTAAACGCCGCTCTTGTAGAAGCGGGTCAGCATCTCGTGGACGATCTCCATCCGTTTCGACCTGTCGAGCTCGACCTTTTGCTGTGCGTAGAGCCGGTCGTAGGTCTTGTCGCACCGGCTCGCGTCGTTGTAGTAGTTCGTCGGATCCTTCGGGTCCTTGCTGAGCTGATCGCAGGTGAAGTACGAGAGCATCGGCTCCGGATCGACGAACGGCGTCCAACCCCAGACGAACAGGTCGTAGGTCCCCTTACCGATCTCCTCGGTCAGTTGGCTCTCGTTGTAGACCTTCTGCGTGGTCGCGATCCCGATCTTGCGGAGCCAGCCGGTGATGAACTCCGCGGTCGGCGCAGACAGCGGCGACTCCGATCGAACGGCGTATCGGAAGTTGAGCGCTTTGCCCCCTCCCGGCATCTCGCGAATTCCGTCGCCGTTCGTGTCTTTGTAGCCCGCCTGGTCGAGGATCGAGTTCGCCTTCTGTAGGTCGAACGTGAACTTCTCACTGTCGGGGATCTTGGGCATCCAGGTTGGATCCGCGGATGGGCTGATCGTGTCCGCGGGCACTCCGAGGCCGCTGTCGACCTTCTCCACGATCGTCTTCTTGTCGATCGCGAACCCAATCGCCTGGCGCACGCGGGAATCGAGCAGCGCAGGGTGTGGCTTCTTCAGACCATCGCCACCGTTGATCGCTAGCTCCCCGAACGTGCCCTGCTGGCCCTCGATAAGCGTCAGTTTCTTGTCCTTCTTGAGCCGCTTGAAGGAATTGTTTGTCACGTCCTGGACGGCGTCGAGCTCTCCGGTCTTCAACGCCGCGACCATCGCGTCTCCGTTGTTGAAGTGACGGAACACGACCTTCGAGAGCGCCGGCTTGCCGCTCCAGTACGTCGGGTTGGCCTTCATCCGCCAGAACTGGCCGGGCTCGAACTTCTCGAGCACGAACGGGCCCGACCCCACTCCGTCCTGGGCCGCGTACTTCGAGCGCTTGTCCTTGCCGAGCGGTCCCCAGATGTGCTTCGGCAGGATGTAGACGTCCATGGTCGGCAGCTTCGGGTCCGGGACCGACGTCTTGATCACGACGGTCTTCGGATCGGGCGCGCTCGCCGTGAGGTTCCCCGTCGTGGCCGTGTAGTTGTTCCACTCCTCCCCGCGCGACGTGTTGACGGTGAAGACGATGTCCTCGGCCGTGAGGGGCTTGCCGTCCGACCATTCCAACCCGTCGCGTAGCGTGTACGTCCACGTCTTCTTGTCGGCCGAGCCCTTCCAGGACTTCGCGAGACCCGGAATCGTGTGAAAGTCCTTCGCCGCCTTGTCGGTCAGCGTTGCGTATTGGAGGTTCCAGGCCTCGTACGCCGACACCGTGACGCCGATGATCGGGTTCATGTTGTCGACGTCCTGGGTCACGCCCACCGTCAGAATCGTGCGCTTCTTCGCAGACGCCGCCGGCGTCACCGCGAGGGCGACCGCGAATAGAAGAAGCACAACCAGGACTTTTCGAGAGGCCCGCATGGTTGCCGATTATCTCCCTCTAGAGCAGGTACCAGTCAAGGAACCGTTCGAGACGGCGGTAGAAGTGGAGCTGCGGGCCCGACCTGAGCAGGCCGTGCGCCTCCGTCGGGTACGTCACGTACTCGAACGTCTTGCCGAGGCGGCGTAGCGCGGCGACGAGCTCCTCGGACTGCTTCGGGCTCACCCGCTCGTCGAGGAGCCCGTGGGCGATCAGCAGCGGCGCCGCGAGGTTCTCGAGCCGGTGCACGGGCGATCCGGCGTGGTACGCGTCGCGGGCGGTGGCGGGGTGGCCCATCATCCGCTCGAGGTCCTGGACGCCCTCGCGGTCGCCCTGCGCCCACGAGGTGAGAATGTCGCAGTCGCCGTACTTGCAGACCGCGCAGCGGAACCGGTGCTCGGGATCGTCCACCACCGACAGCAGGGCCATGTACGAGCCGTAGCTGGCGCCGAAGATGCCGAGGCGATCGCCGTCCACCCAGTCGAGCGTGCGCAGGTAGTCGGCGGCCGCCAGACAGTCCTTAGTGTCGTCGACTCCCCAGACGCCGTGGTTGGAGCGCTCGAACTCACGGCCGTAGCCGGTCGAGCCGCGGAAGTTGATCGCGAGCCAGGCATAGCCCTTGTCGAGCAGGTACTGCGCATGGCCGTCCCACTCGTCGAGGTACGCCGAGGTCGGCCCACCGTGTGGGTAGACGATCGCGGGAGCGGGGCTCTCGGCCGATGCCGACGGCGGCCGGAAGAGAAACGCAGGAATCTCGAGCCCGTCGAACGACTGGTACGAGACGTCCTCCGGAGCGACGTGCGGCGCGCTCTTCACGGCCGCCGGCGCAGGCGCGTACAGCGTCTGCGTGGCGAGGCGCAGCTCGGGCGGGGTCGTCAGGTCTTCGTAGGCGGCCACGAGCTCGCCGGCGGCGGTCCACCCCGGGTAGCTCCACGTCCCACCCGGAGCCACGACCTCGACCAAGCCGTCGCCCGCATCCACCGTGGCGAGGTCGAAGCGGTTGCTCCGGCCCCGCACCGCGGCGATCCGCGACCCGTCCGGGTGCCACCGTGGCTCCGTGAAGTCGGCCTCGTCGCTCGTCAGCTGCCGCTCGCCCTCGCCGTCGCGTCCGACGGTGTGCAGCTCGTACCAGCCCGAGCGCTCGGAGGCATACGCGACCGTCTCGCCGTCCGGCGACCACGCCGGCTCGGTGTCGTGCATCCGCTCCGTCCCCGTGAGTGCGCACGCCTCGCCGGTGGCGGGATCGACGACCCGGATCTCGCTGCGATTCAGATCGCCGCGCGGCGTGAAGACGTACGCCACCTCGCCGCGGCTCGAGACGGTGGCCTGGCCCTCGTCTCCGTGCTCCTCGAACCCAGCGTGCTGCGTCGCGAGCCGCCGTGGCCACGGGTCGGCGACGTCCACCACGGCGAGCCGGGTCGTGTCTTCGCGCTCGACCGTCACGACGAGCCGCTCATCGTCGAGCCAGACGGGGCTCCCGGCCTCCAGCAGCCGCTTCGGGGGCCCTCCTTCGACAGGGACGAGCCAGATGGCGCCCCCGTCCGCGTACGCCAGAGTCGCACCGTCCGGCGAGAGCCGCGGCTCGGTGTCCTCCCAGTAGGGCATCGGGGGACGGCCGGTGGTCAGGCGCCGGGGCACCCTTTCCTCCAGGTCGAGCAGCCACACGTCCGAGGTCTCGCCGTCCTGGATGAACACGATGCGACGCCCGTCGGCGCTGATCGTGACCGAGCGGGGCCGCTCGGTGGCCACGACCGCCTCGAGGCGCCAATGCGGCGGCGGCTTCGAGTCCTTGCGAGCCGGAACCGGGATGCCCTCGCGCTCGTCCTTCCCCACCCAGATCGACGACTCGTCAGCCACGCGCGCCCTCCAGTCCCTCTTCGACCCCGGCAAGCGCCTGCAGGACGAGCCCACCGAGCGAAGCGAGATCGTAACCCCCTTCTTGCACGACGACCGTCGGCAGCCCGAGCGCGCCCAGCGTGCGGCCCGCCGCGCGGAAGCCTTCCGGCGTCACGGCCAGCGGGCTTTCCGGATCGCCCTCAGCGGCGTCGACGCCGAGCGAGATGACGAGCGCGTCGCACTCCCGCGCCCAGTCCGCGAGCTCAGCCACAGCCTCTAGCCACGGATCGTCGCCAGAGCCGGGAGCGAGCGGCAGGTTGCGATTTGCGCCCTCGCCGTTGCCGGCGCCGTTCTCGGACGCAAAGCCCAGGAAGTGCGGAAACCAGCCCGAACCGGGATCGACGTGCACCGAGCCCACGGAGACGTCGCCGCGCCCGTAGAAGACCTCCTGCGTGCCGTTGCCGTGATGCGCGTCCACGTCCAGGACGGCCACGTTGGCGAACCGCTCCCGCAGCCGGTCGGCGGCGATCGCTGCGTTGTTCAGGTAGCACGAGCCGCCGTACGCTGTTCGCGTGACGTGGTGCCCGGGAGGGCGGCAGCAGGCGTACGCGGCCGGCGCTCCGCCCGCAACGAGGTCAGCTGCTGTCAGCGCCACGTCGACGGCGGCCCTGGCACCGGCCCAGGTCCCCGGCCCGACCAGCGTCATCGTGTCGTAGGCGAAGTACCCCGGTCGCGCCCACGGCGCCGCGGGCACGGCTGGGGGACGACTCGACAGGCCGACGTGCGCGAAGACGTACGGGACGACCGCATCCTGCCCCGGATCCTGCGGCAGCCCGGCGGCGCTCCAGTCGTCCCAGGCCTGCTCGAGGAAAGCGACGAGCGCCGCGTCGTGGACGGCAAGCAGAAACTCGTCGTCGTGTGCCTCGGCCTCGACCACGGGCGCCCCCGCTTCCACGAGTGCCGCGCGGATCGCTTCAGCCCGCGCGGGCGTCTCGGCCGCCGGGGTTCGCACCCCGACCCAGATCTCGGCCGCCGGGTCGTGCTCGCGGTGGCGGTCGCTCCAGACGAGGGGCATCGAGAGCGTCATCGCGGCGAGCGTAACCCGCATTTAGGCTCCGTAACGTGGCAGACGGAGCACCCCCAGCCCGCGGTCCGCGGCTCCGCGAGCTCGGGCTTCGGATCGGCGAGCTCGCGGCCGGGCCCGCGAATTCGATCTCTGACGTGCGCGGCGTGCGCGTGGGTCACGTCACGGTGTGGCGCGACGAGCCGGATCCTCCCGAAGGCAGAGGCGTCGCGCGCACGGGCGTGACCGCGGTCGTGCCGGAGGGAATCGACGCCAGGCCGCTGGCGGCCGGGGCAGCGGTGCTGAACGGAGCCGGTGAGCTGACCGGGTTCCTGCAAGTCTCCGAGTGGGGCGTGATCGAGACGCCCGTCTACCTCACGGCGACGATGGCGGTCGGGCGCATCTTCGACGGCGCCGTCGCGGCCGCTGCCGCGGCGAATCCGACCATCGGCGTCGACGACGTCGTCATCCCCGTCGTCGGCGAGTGTGACGACAGCTGGTTGAGCGAAGCCCGCGTCGTTCAGGTCGAGGCGGAGGACGCGGCAAGAGCCCTGGCCGGAGCAAGCGCGGACGTCGCCGAGGGAGCGGTCGGTGCGGGTGCGGGCATGATGTGCCTCGGCTGGAAAGGCGGCATCGGCACCGGGAGCCGCACGACGGACGACGCGACGATCGGCGTCCTCGTGCTCGCGAACTTCGGCGCACCCCGGATCCTGCGCATCGACGGGGTCCCGATCGGCCGGCTGCTCGAGGCCGACGAGCACGACCGCCCGCCTGCCGGCAGTTGCATCGTCGTCGTCGCAACCGACAGCGGCCTCACGACCGCTCAACTCACACGCGTAGCCCGGCGGGCCGGGCTGGGGCTCGCGCGCACCGGTTCCGTGGCTCACCACGGCAGCGGCGAGATCTTCATCGCGTTCGCGACTGGCGACCGCGATCCCATCCCGGACGGGGGCCTCGACCCGTTGTTCACCGCCACGGTCGACGCCACAGAGGAGGCCGTCGTCAACGCGCTCTGGGCCGCCGGCGACATGACCGGGCGCGAGGGACGCATCGTCCGCGGTCTCCCGCACGACGACGTCCTCCAGCTGCTCGAGCAACACGACCGCCTGGAACGCTAGGAGCGAGCCCGGGCGAGAGCGGCGGCGACCTCGGGCCAGGCGGCGCTGCGCGGATCGATCAATTCGAAGTGGCCGGCGTCCGGGAGCACCACGAGCTCGCACGGGTCACCCGAAGCCAGAGCGCGCCGCGCGAACGAGCGGCTCTGCTCGAGCGGCACGACGTCGTCGCGCTCCCCGTGGACGAGCACCTGGACAACGCCGGCCGGCAGACGCGGCGCAAGGTCGGCCAGCGCGTACGCGTCGGGCAACTCGTCCGGGGTCCCGCCGACGAAGTCCACCGCAGCGCCGGCGCCGAGACGGTCGCGCGCGGCCGCATTCAGATCGCACACGCCCGCGAGCGAGACCGCCCCGGACACGAGGCCGGTGCCTGCGAGCCAGAGGGCGAGGTGTCCACCCGCGGAATGGCCGACCACAACCGTCGTCGAACGATCCAGCCGCGTGTCGAGCCCGTCGAGAGCGGCGACCGCAGCGGAGACATCCTCGAGCGTGGCTGGCACTCCCCCGCCCGTCCCGGTTCGCCGGTACTCCACGTTCCAGCTCGCCCATCCAGCTTGTGCCAGGGCGATCGAGCTCGCCGCCATGATTCGGCGCGTGTACTGCTCGCGCCAGAAGCCGCCGTGCACCACGACCGCGACCGGATGAGGCGGCCGAGCGGCGGGCAGCCGCAGGTCGGCTTCGTGGTCGGGCTTCGGACCATAACGGTGGGTGGTCACCGGCCATGCGGTCGCATCGGCCCACTCGTCGAGCTCTGCAAAGAAGCGGTCGAGGCCTCCGGCCACGCGGAGATTCTCGCTGGGGTTTAGCATCGTCGGCACAGCCCGCAGTCGAAAGGAAGGACCCCGATGAACCTGATCGATCGCATCGACGCCGCTCGGCAGCGGTGGAACGTCCTCGAGCACCCGTTCTACGTGCGGTGGGAGCGAGGAGAGCTCACCCCCGACGACCTAGAGCACTACGCCGGCCAGTACCGGCATGCCGTGGTCGCACTTGCGGGCGCCGCAGCCACCGCAGCTCCACTGGCCGGACGACAACATGCTGAAGACGAGGACGCACACATCGGGCTGTGGGACGACTTTGCCTCGGCCGCTGGTGCAGGACCGTCGAGCGAGCCGCTGTCCGAGACCGCGGAATGCGCGGCAGCGTGGGGTGCCGCCGACGACGCGCTCGGCGCCGCGGCCGTGCTGTACGCGATCGAGTCCGGCCAACCGGAGATCTCGGAGACCAAGCTCAAGGGCCTGGTCGAGCACTACGGCTTTCGCGACGACACGCCCGCCACGGCCTACTTCGAGCTGCACGCCGAGCTCGACCGCGAGCACGCGCGAGAGGCGCGCGCTCTGCTCGAGGAGCAGGCCACTCCGGCTGACGAGGAGCGCCTGGTCTCGCTCGCCGAGGGGGCGCTGTCGGGGAACTGGGCCCTGCTCGACGGTGTAGCGCGCGCTTAAGGAGGATTTGGCGAAATACAGGCTGTGCCGAGCGGTATCCCGCCAAACCCTCGTAAGACCCTCCTGTAAAACCGTCTTTGCGGAGGCGGATATCGCTTGACCGACCGGCTCGGGCCGTTCAGAGTCCTGGCATGCGGCGTCTGCGGCTCGCTGCCCTCCTGCTCCTGCTTGCCTTGCCGACGGGTTTCGCTCTCGGGGCGGACGACCTGTTCCCGCCCGACGCAGCGGCGACGCACAAGTACGACGCCAAAACCGGCACGGCCGAGTTCTGTGTGACGGTGAACGTCGACCTCTGGGACGGAAAGTTCTTCGACGTCGAGTTCAACGGCAGCTGGGCACCGGGCGTCAACGCCCCTGAGAACAAGTTCAAGGCACCGGCAGGCTGGAGCTGGGAACCCGTGGGCAGCGGGGGGTGGCGCGCGAAGTCGGACACGCCGATGCGCAAGGGGCAGAAGTACTGCTTCACGCTTCCCGTGAACCCGCCGCTCGACAAGGCGATCAACCTCACGGCCACGGACAAGAACCATCAACCGATCCACAACTTCCTCAGTACCGAAGCCGTCCCGCTGGCGGCACCGGGCGCCGTGAAGACCCGCTTCTCGCTCGGCAACACCCCCGACCCAGCCGACGGCATCTTCGGCAATCCTGAAGGCACCTGCGGCACGCCGCGCGGCTTCAATGGGGTCTTCGTCTTCTCGACCAACTCGAGGTCGCAGCTGACGATCCGCAACGTCGAGCTTCGCAACGGCGTCACGGGGCCGATCGCGCGAAACGGCGTGTTCCACCTGCGGACCCGCAGCCAGGCCTACGACGGCGCGATCCAGGGGCGATTCGTTGACGCCCAGTACCGTCGGAAGACCGGCGGCTGCCGCGAGCAGTTCACGGCGCAATTCGAGCTCGAGCGAGCGGGACGCGT
Source organism: Actinomycetota bacterium (assembly GCA_030854475.1). Classification (GTDB taxonomy): domain Bacteria; phylum Actinomycetota; class Thermoleophilia; order Gaiellales; family Gaiellaceae; genus JALYTD01. Next base: position 23,946 of record JALYTD010000056.1, on the reverse strand, counting down.
AGTTCGGGCCCAGTCGTGCCGGAAGCCGAGGATCGTCGCGCCCGACTCCGCGAGGATCCGAGACAATGCCGTCCGGTTCCCGGTCTCGCTCGTTTGCAACGGCAACCGCTTCAGCGGCAAGACGATCGACGTCTGGGTGCGAACTCCAACCGGCCGCCTGCATGTCGGCCCGTTCAAGAGCGACGACGTTCCGTTTCATCTCCGCGTGAACCTCGGGAAGACGCACCCGGACCGAATCGAGCTCTTCTTCCGCGGCGGCCGGGGCCTGGCTCCGTCCAGGCACTTCATCCGCCTCATTTACTGACCTCAGTCAGACGCCGGCCCGGGACGCTGAAGCGGTAGCGCGCGCCAGCTGCCGAGCGCAGCTCGAGCATCAGCCCTCGCGCGCGCGTAATCCTTAGAGCGCCGGTGCGCGATGGTGTGCCGTACACGGAAGCCCCCGGAGCAGCCTCCTCGACGACAACCACCACGCCCTGGCGGCGGTCGAAGCCGCGCGCGCCGGCGTAGACGCTCACGTGCCGGCCGGCGATGCGTTCCTGCCACTGGTTCGCGATCACGAGCGCCGATTCGGAGAACGGCGCATGGCCGCTCGCGATCACGCCGTGGCGCCACGGCGGTTCGGGGTCAGGGCGGCCGATCCGGACCGGCTTCAAACCGGCGGGTCCCGCCGGGGCGGCAACGCGTGAGAACTCCGCACGCTTCGCCCTCGGCAGCGCGGCCCGCTCGAGCGAGCGGGAGGCGGCAAGTGCCATCGGCAGCCCGAGCACGGCTAGCGCCGCGGCAATCAGAGCAGCCCTAGTTGGCATACGTGATGTCGGTCGAGGATTCGAGTTGCTGCGCGGTGCGGGAATCGCTGTTCAGGTCGGCTGACAGCTGCGACCACCCCTGAGCGGGCGCGTTCGTGCAGCAGCGCCCGGCCGCCGCCCACTGGGTCATGGCGCCGACGAACTCCATCGCATGTCCGGCGTGATTGGTGTGGCCGTACAGGCTCAGGCGCTGCCACTGCCGCGACTGTCCGCCCCGCGTGTCACCCGAGTAGCAGGCTTCGCAATAGATCTGAGGCAGGGGATATGCAGGCGCTACACCCCAAGCGACGTGGTACACGTCCTCCTGCGTCCAGCCGTTCGCGCAATTGCCGTACGGCGGGCAGCCGGCCGCGTCGCCGTAGTCCCAGTACAGCGACGGGCTTGCGTACGCCGACGCGTAGCCGTCGACCCAGGCGCGCGAGGCCGCCGGTGTGTTCCAGCCGAGCTCGATGTCGCTCGCCCCGCGCGCAGACTCCATCGACGCGTAGCTCGGCGGAGCGTTGATGAACGCGTTGAGCCGGTCGATCATGTTCGCCCACGCTCGACCGTGGGCGAAGCCGGTCGCGCCGCGGTAGTTGCTCGTGCCGATACCGAGCCGCACGTACGCACCGAGCGGCGCGCAGTCCCAGAAGCCCTGTAGCCAGGCCTTGGCTGCGCTCTCGATCTGAGCGAGCGAGCGAAACGTGTTCGAGCCGAAGACGTTCGTTCCGTACGTCGAGCCGTTGGACCACGGCTGGCCGAAGCCGAGGACCACGCGCGCGTGAGGAGTCGCGTTCGCCTGGTTGCAACCCTCGCCGTACAACGTGCCCGAAGCGGTGGTCGTCATGTATCGCGAGACGGTCGGCGCCGGAGCGGCCCAGGCCTGGCCCGCCGAAGCGAGGAGACAGGTCGAAAGGAGGAGTAGCCGTCGCATACGTTGTCTTTATAGACAACAGACCGGACGGACACCAGGCCGCGCGCGTCTTTCGCGACGGAGACGGCGCGAAGTCGTTACGGCGCGGCTATCTGAGGCGGCGGAAGCGGACCTTGAGCGTGCCCGTGCCGAAACTCCAGGTCGGCGACCCGAACCCGTTGCACACGACAGACTCTCCCGGTGCCGAGTTCGGCCCCCAGCTGAACCGCTGCTGGTAGGCGAAGGAACGGCCTCTCAGCAGTCGCTTGCCCCGGAAGCCCTGCTCGCGCACACAGCCGCTCTCGAGCCCCGTGAAGACGCCGCTGCGGACCGTGGTGTGCACCAACGGATCGACCGGGTCGCCGGTACACGAGGCCCGCGGGAACGACGCGGGCTCGCGATCGACGCCGAAGAAGAGGTGCACCTGCCCGTCGGTTCGACCCGTCCCGTACAACCGTGCTCTCGACAGGACGTCCTTCGGCCGGGCCGGTCCCCAGGCACAGCTGTAGCTGGCAGGCGGCCGTCCTCCCGAACGCGGATAGGACCCGCTGAAGTCCCCCGCCGCGGTGCCGGAGGGCGAGAACGTAAGCGAGTGTGAGATCCTGACCTCCCGAGTTCTGCGGTTGATCGTGACGCGCACGGGCCACTGGGCATTCCAGAGCGACGTCTCGTGGCCGGAAAGCGTGTACGTCGCGTTGGGGTACGGCTGCCGAATGTAGGTCTGCTTCCCGTTCAGCACGCGCGCGGTGATCATGTAGCGGTACGTGCGGGCCCGGTCACCCCGGCTCGGAGCGGACATGGCCGCCGCAACGACTCCCACAGCTATGCCGGCGAAAACGCCAAGGGCGAGCAGACGTATGGCGAGCCTCCGCAGCAGGACTGTTGCTTATCACAGTCCCGAGCGGCCGATCAAGGGCCGGGCGACGTGGGACGAAGCGGCAGGCCGGTTGCGACCTCGCGTCTTCCGCCGAGCTCGTACACGACATCGACGCTGTCGTTCTGCCGGTAAGTCCCGGCGACGCCAAGGAAAAGCGACAGCCAGCGCCAGAAGCCGAGCCTGCCCTCCTTCGCCAACGGCCGGTCGAACAGGAGCTCGTTTCCGAGCCGCCGAAAATCGCGGCCGGGCTCCTGGCGGACCCCGTTCAGGAAGACCTCGAACTCGTCGCCGACCTGCGGCGGAAGTTGCACGCACGTTTGCTCGGGCACGCTCCATAGAATGCCTTCGCCTTGCGGTCGAGTCGGGATGGGTAGCTGCTGCGCGTGAGGAAGATCGCGCCCGTCCTCGGCTGCTTCGCGCTGCTCGCGCTCGTCTTGGCAGGCGCCGCGCTCGGCGACTCCAACGGCGGCCTCGCACCGCCGACTCCCAAATCGCCGAATGCCGAGAGGATCCAGGACATCTACTGGTTGCTGTTGGGCATCAGCGGCGTCATCTTCGTGATCGTCGAGGGGGCGCTCCTGCTCTTCATCTACCGCTTCCGCAACCGGGGACGCCCGCGCGATCTCGAAGGCCCCCAGCTCCACGGTGCAACGCGCCTCGAGCTGATCTGGACCGCGATCCCGATCTTGATCGTCGCGGGCATCGTCACCTTCGTGCTCTTCAAGCTGCCGGGCATCAACAACGTGCCGTCGGCGCGCGCCGGCAACAACCTGAAGGTGCGCGTCGAGGGCCACCAGTTCTACTGGAACTTCGTCTATCCAAACGGGGTGATCCAGGTCAGCCGACTCCGCGCGCCCGTCAGGCGTGTGGTCGAGCTCGACATAGCGTCCCCGGACGTCGACCACAGCTGGTGGATCCCCGCGCTGAACGGCAAGTTCGACGCGATCCCCGGGAAGACGAACCACACCTGGTTCAAAGCGCGGCGCGAAGGCACCTACGCGGGACAGTGCGGCGAGTTCTGCGGCATGCAACACGCGAGGATGGTCGCGTCGGTGCAGGTCCTGTCCACCAGCGCCTTCGATCGCTGGCTTGCGGATGAGGCCGCGGCGCAGGAGCAGGGGACGTCGAGCCTCGGCCAGATGACCTTCCGGGGAGCGTGCGCCCCCTGCCACGGCCTCTCGGGCCAAGGCGACGTCGGCCCACGCTTGAAGGACAACGCGCTCACCGCCGACGCGAAGGCGATCGAGACGCTGCTCCGGAACGGAGGCGTCAAGATGCCGGCCGTCGGCAAGGGTTGGAACGACCGTCAGATGAAGGCGCTCACCGCGTTTCTGAAGGAGCGCTTCGCGCCCAAGGGGGCGACAAGTGGCGGTTAGGGTCGCGCCGGTCTCGCCGTCCGAAGCTCTTGCTCGCGGCCGCGTCTCGAGCTGGCTGACGACCGTCGACCACAAGCGAATCGGGATCCTCTATATCGTCACGAGCCTGATCTTCTTCGTGGCGGGCGGGATCCTGGCGCTCCTGATGCGAACCCAGCTCGCCCGGCCGAACGAGCACTTCATCACGGGCGACGCCTACGACCGGCTCTTCACGATGCACGGGACGACCATGATCTTCCTCGTCGTCGTGCCGGTCTTCGCCGGCCTGGCCAACTTTCTCGTCCCGTTGATGATCGGCGCTCGCGACATGGCCTTCCCGCGGTTGAACGCGCTCTCGTACTGGCTCTTCCTGCTGGGCGGAATCGTGCTCTTCTCGAGCTGGTTCTCCGCGGGAGGCGCGGCACGGGCCGGCTGGTACAGCTACCCGCCGCTCTCGCTCAAGACCTACGAAGGCGGCACCGGCCAGGACCTCTGGATCCTCGCCATCCACTTGACCTCGATCGCCTCGATCATCGGCGCGATCAACTTCATCGTGACGATCCACAACATGCGCGCGCCGGGCATGACCTGGTTGCGGATGCCGCTGTTCGTCTGGTCGATCGAGATCTACGCGATCCTGATCCTGATCGCGCTCTCCGAGCTGGCCGGCACGATGACGCTGCTGCTCCTCGACCGGCAGGCGGGCACGCACTTCTTCGATCCGGGCGGCGGCGGCAACGCTGTTCTATACCAGCACATGTTCTGGTTCTTCGGCCACCCCGAGGTCTACATCATGGTCTTACCGGCGTTCGGGATTCTCTCCGAGGTGATCCCGGTGTTCTCCCGCAAGCCGATCTTCGGCTACAAGGCGATCGCGTTCTCGACCGTCGCGATCGGGTTCTACTCGATGCTCGTCTGGGCCCACCACATGTTCTCCGTGGGAATGACGAACGCGCTGAACATCTTCTTCATGCTCTCGTCGATGGTGATCGCCGTCCCGACCGGCGTGAAGATCTTCAACTGGATCGCGACCACCTGGCGCGGGAACCTGATCCTCACGACCCCGATGCTGTTCGCGCTCGGAGCGGTGGGCGTGTTCACGATCGGCGGGCTGTCGGGGATCTTCGTGGCTGCGTTCCCGTTCGACTGGCAGGTAACGGACACGTACTTCATCGTCGCGCACATGCACTACGTGCTGTTCGGCGGCTCGGCCTTCGGGCTCTTCGCAGCGTTTTACTACTGGTGGCCCAAGATCTTCGGGCGCGTGCTCGACGAGCGGCTCGGGAAGCTGAACTTCTGGCTCTACCTCGTCGGGGTCAACCTGGCGTTCTTCCCACAGCATTTCCTGGGGCTGCTCGGCATGCCACGGCGGGTCTACACGTATGACCACCATGGCTGGTGGGCGGTGTGGAACCTCGTCTCGACGATCGGGTCGTTCGTGATGGCGCTCGGTACGCTCGTCTTCATCGTCAACGCGATCAAGACCACACGCTCCGGGCGCCGAGTAGGGAACGACCCCTGGCAGGGCGACACGCTCGAGTGGTACACGACCTCCCCGCCGCCCCCACACAACTTCGACCGCATCCCATACGTCACGAGCGCGCGGCCGCTGCGCGACCTGCGCCGGAGGTTGGCGGAGGCCGATGCCTAGCACGGCTCCCGGGCCCTGGCTCCGCCTGACCTCGCTCGCCGCCGTAGGTGCGACGGTGCTCGCGGTCGTCAGCGGGGCACTCGACCTCGGCACCGCGCACCGTCTGCTCTCGGCCCTGGCCTTGCCGCCGCTCGCCGCGCTGGTGCTCGCATCGTGGTTCGCGCACCGGCGCCTCCTCCCGTCAGCCTCCGCGTCGTTCGTCCTCTTCGGCGTGGCCGCGCTGTTGACGGAGCATGTGTTGCACGTTGCAAGCGCCGCCCTCGCCCTGACCGCCGCGCTGCTCACCGCCACCCAGACGTTTCGCGGCGAGCCTGCGCCGGCCTCACCCTGGAGCGACTACGTGACGCTCACGAAGCCGCGCATCATGGTGTTGCTGCTGATCACTGGTTTTGGTGGCATGTGTGTTGCAACACAAGGACTACCGGCCCCGGGGCTCGCGGCGGCGGCGATGCTCGGGCTCGCGCTCGCCTGTGGAGGCGCAAGCGCCCTGAACCACGTGCTCGACGCGGACATCGACCCCCTGATGGGCCCGCGGACGCGTCGGCGTCCTGTCGCGGCCGGGCGAGTGCCGCCCTCACGCGCGCTCGAGTTCGGGCTCGCGCTGTCGGCGTTCTCGTTCGTCCTGCTGGCGAGCACCGTCAACGTGCTCACGGCGACGCTCGCGCTCGCCGGAAATCTCTTCTACGTGCTCGTCTACACCCGGTGGCTGAAGCGCTCAACGCCGCAGAACATCGTCATCGGCGGAGCGGCCGGAGCCGTGCCGCCGCTTGTCGGCTGGGCAGCCGCGAGCGGGAACGTGACCGTTCCGGCCCTCCTCTTGTTCGCGATCGTCTTCTTCTGGACGCCGCCGCACTTCTGGGCGCTCGCGCTGCTGATCAAGCGCGACTACGAGGCCGCTGGCATCCCGATGCTGCCGGTCGTCCGCGGGGTGCGCGAGACCACGCGGCAGATCCTGCTGTACTCGCTGCTGCTCGTCGCCGTGACGGCCGCACCCGTTGCCTGGGGCACGCTCGGCGTCGGATACCTGGTCGCCGCCCTGGTGCTCGGCGCCGTCTTCGTGGGCCTGGCCTTCGCGCTACGGCGCGACACGACCCCGCGCCGGGCCTCGCTGCTGTTCCACTTCTCGCTGCTCTACCTCGCCCTCCTCTTCGCGGCCATGGCCGCAGACGTCTCGCTGTGAGCGAACGACTTCCCGAGCCGCAGCCCCCCAGGACGACCTATCCGCCGGTGGAGGTCGACGAGCAGCTCGCGCGCAAGAACATGATCTGGGGCTGGAGCCTGTTCGCGCTGTGCATCCTGATCTTCGCCGGCACCTTCGCGGTGGCGTACGTCTACCTCGCCCTCGACTGACGGCATCTTCCTGGCGAGGCCCGAGCGACCGCCCGTCGGGATCTCGCTTGCCGTCAAGGACCTGTTCGACACCGCGGGGCTCGTCACGACCTACGGGTCGATCCTCTTCGACGGCCACGTGCCGGCGGAGAGCGCGGAAGCGGTTCGGCGCCTCGAGGCGGCCGGCTACGCGAACATCGGCAAGACGAACCTGCACGAGTTCGCGTACGGCGTCACCTCGCAGAATCCGCACTTCGGCACCGTGCCCAACCCCGCGGCACCCGGACGGCTCGCCGGCGGGTCGAGCGGCGGCTCGGCGGCTGCGCTCGCTGCAGGCCTTGCCGACGCGGCGCTCGGGTCCGACAGCGGGGGCTCGATCCGGATCCCTGCCGCGTGCTGCTCCGTGACCGGGTTCAAGCCGAGCTTCGGGCTCGTGCCGCTCGACGGGTGCTTCCCGCTCGCGCCGAGCTTCGACACGGCCGGCCCGATGGCTCGTGACGTGGCCGGGTGCGCGGCGATGATGCGTGCCCTGGCGCCCGAGCTGGACCAGCAAACGCTGGCTTCCCTCGAGGCGATCGAGGTTGGGACCGCGTGGAGCGAGCTCGCGGACCCACTCGTCCGGGAACGGGTCGATGCCGCCGCGGCCCTCTTTCCCACCCGCCGCGCCGTCGACCTTCCCGAGCCGGCCGACCGCCCGGCGTCCGTGTTCATGCGCGAGATCGCAGACGTCCACCGCGAGCTGTTCACGGAGAACGCAGATGCATACGGCGACGACGTGGCCGCCAAGATCGAGCGGTGTCTCGAGGTCAGTGACGCCGACTACGAGCGCGACCTGCGCGCGCGCGAGGAGTACCGCGCGCGTGTGGCAGAGGTAGCCGGCGACGTCGACCTGCTGTTGATCCCAACGCTTCCCTTCGTCGCTCCGGCCGTCCCTCCCGCTCCCGCCGAGGTCGAGGCCATGACGCGTTTCACGTATCCGATCAACGCGCTCGGCTGGCCGGCGCTGGCCCTGCCGTGTGGGCCCGCGGAGCACGGCGCGCCCGCCTCGATCCAGATCGTGGGCAAACCAGGCGCCGATGCGCTGGTTTTGGCCGCTGGAGCGCTGTTGGAGCTCGCCCTGTCCCTCGACTGAGTCACTCGATCGAGGGACTGCGCAGCGCTCCCGCCTGCCGACACACACTAGGTGACGATGGCCAGAAGCCTCGGCGTTGCTCTTCTCTGCGTGCTCGGTCTAGCCGTGCCTGCGCAGGCTGCACGCGGACCCGCACCGGTCTCGCGCGCGCCGCAGGGCCTCAAGGGCTTCCTGCTCAAGGCCTCGGCGCCGACGACCCATGTGTTCTCGCGAACACCCTCGTTCGCCTGGTCACCGGTTCCGGGCGCCACCCGGTACGAATTCGAGCTCGCGGCGAGCAAGCGCTTCAGCGAGAACTCGGTCATCTACACCGACAGCAAGCTCAAGGGGCCGACTGCGGCCGTTCCGATGGCGCTGCCCTGGAGCAGCGGTTCCTCGTACTCGCTCTATGCGCACGTTCGAGCGATCACACGGAAAGGCGCAACCCCCTGGAGCACTCCGTTTGGGTTCAGCATGCGCTGGAATACCGTTCCGGCGCCGCTCACGCCCAGCTACCCGGGGCTCGTGCGCTGGTCGACGGTGCCGGGCGCCACGTCGTACAAGGTCTGGTTCGTCGACGCCGGGAAGATCTTCACTTCGCTCTCGAACGTGGCCGACGAGCGCGAGTTCTACACGTTCCACCAGGATTCACTCTGGACGAGCGCCGTGCGCTGGCGCGTCCGGGCGGTCCGCAACGTCTACGGCGCGGCGGAGAACGGCCTTCCCGCCGTCTCCTACGGCCCCTGGAGCCCGATCTACACGCACTACAACCCGCCTTTCGGCCTCGGCGCCCTGACCGACCTCGGCACCGTGTCCGACACGCTGTCGAACGCACTGGCGCCGGCTGCCCACCGCCTGATGCCCGGCTTCCTCTACACCGGCAACCAGGGCATCGGAGGCACTTCCGAGGAGCTCTATCACGTCTACGTCTTCACCGACCAGGACTGCCTGAACATGGTCTTCAAGGGCTCCGTCGTCGGCAGCCCGGCCTACGCGCCGCGCGCCTCGGGCCCGCTCGGTCTCCCGCTGGACTCGAGTGCGATCACGGCTGCGCGGACGGCCTACCTGGGTGACGGCGACCAGGGCACCGTCTACACCTACGAAGGCATCCGAATCGTGTCGACCGAATCTTCAACCACCACCGTCGCGGGCTCAGCGCCGGTCGACCTCTGGGACACCGATTGGCCGACCGGCCGCTACTACTGGAGCGTCGTGCCCGTCAAGGCGATCGTCAGCCAGGGCTTCAACACGACCCTGGGCATGGCAGCGCTCGCCGGCACTCCGTCGATCACGGTCGGAAATGCGACCGCGTTCGCCCCAGGTGACCAGGTCCAGATTGGGAATCCGTCCAACTCCGAGCTCGGGATCGTCCAGAGCGTATCCGGCAACACGATCACCCTCGCCGGCGGGTTGCAGAAATTCCACGCGGCCGGTGAGCCCGTTTCCAGGCCGGCCGGGACGATCGAGTACCGCGATACCGAGCTGACGCAGGACTCCTGCTCTTCCGGTCGCGTCCTGACCTTCGGCAAGTCCAGCGAGCCGGTTACGACCGGCGGCGCAGGCACGCCCTACGCCTCCGGCCTCTCGCCGCGTGGCCACCTGGTCAGCGCGACACGCCCGAGGCCGACGTTCTACGGGCCCGTGACGGTCGCGTGGCAGCCGGCGCTCAGCGCCAGCCAGTACGAGATCGAGTGGAGCCGCAAGGCGTACCCGTGGTCGAAGGTCGCGTCGCAACTCACCTACGGCACCTCCGCGACGCTGCCGCTCTCGGTCGGCAAGTGGTACTACCGCGTGCGCGGGCTCAACTTCTCGGTTCCGAACAAGCCGCAGATGTCGTGGTCGGATCCGGTCGCGCTCGTGCTCGCGAAGCCGACGTTCCGCGTCGTTCGCTAGGCGCTTTCCAGCAGACGCTCTTCCTCGCGGCGCGCATGGCCGCGTACGAGCACCATCCCGGCGGCGCCGAGCAAGAGCAGCGGGCCGCCGACGACCAGCCCGAAGAGCAGGACCTGCGCCTCGAGCGCAAGGATCCCGGCCGCGTCGCCGAGCGTCCGGTCGAGCCGGCTGCTGTGGGCGGCCGCCGCGGCTCGCTTCTTCGTCGTGAGGGTCAGCGCGATGCGGGCGAACTCGGCGCGGCGCACGGTCGCGGCCCTGGTCCGCTTCGCCGAGGCGAGCAGCCGGCGAGCCTTCCCCAGCTGCCGCTCGACGCCGACGGTCGGGTTCTGGGAGAACTCGCGCTCGAGCCGGGCGACCCGCCGCTCGAGCCGGCTGACCGTTGAAGACTCCTCGCCCGCGCGCTTCTGCACGTCCTTGATCGCGACGTGCTGGGCCACGATCGAGCCGAGGCGCGAAAAGCGTGCGAGCGCCTCCTGGAGCCGGTCGACCGGCACCATCACGACGAGGTAGGACTCCCCGCGTTTCGAGGTCGGCGCGTTGAAGTTCGCGCGGGCCACGAAGCCGCCGAGGCGCCGGGTTGTCCGCATCGCCTTCTGCGTTCTGTCGGACAACGTCTCGACGCTCGCAACGCGGACTCGAAGTCGAATGTTGAATTGCTGGAGACGACGCGCGTCGGGTGCCAGCGCCTGCGACGGAACAGGAATCGCAGCCTCTCCTACCGCGGTTCTAACCCGTGCCGGCTGCAGGTTCGTGGTCGTCGGACCGCGTGCTGCCTTCTTCACCGGCCCCGAGTCGGCGAGCCCGTGGACGACCGCGACGGCGACAGCGACCGCGAGGGCGGCCGGCACTGTGGCGAAGGCGACACGGCGGAGCTTGAGCTGCACTCGCCGCTTCTCCGGCCGCTGAGCGATCTCGCGCACGCGCTCCCGCAGCTCCGGCGGCGCAACGGGCTTGGCGGCGCGTAGCTCGTCGATCAGATCAGACGGTGACATCTCGGCTCACTTTCTCTTGCAGCTTCTGGAGGGCTCGGGAGAGTCGCGTCGAGCACGCGCTCGAACTGATCCCGAGCACCCGCGCGACAGTCTCGCCGTCGAGATCGAGCACGACACGGAGGGCGACAACCTCGCGCTCGGCCGCCGAGAGGCTCCGGACTGCTTGCTCCAATGCCGGCGACAACCCGTCCAGCAGCGGCCGCTCGTCCACCCCGGGCTCACGGCTCGCGTAGACGTCCTCCCGCCGCCGGCGGCGCTGGTCGGCACGGAAGTGGTCGAGCGCAGTCGAGCGCGCGATCTGGCAGAGCCAGGTCTTCGCGGAACCGCGCCGAGGGTCGTAGCGGCGCCAGGAGCGAAAGGCCCGCTCGAAGGTCTCGGATGTCAGGTCTTCGGCCAAGCTCCTCTCCCCGGTCAGGTACACGAGATACGCGTGCACGTCGTCGAGGAACTGCTCGGCCACGTCGGCAAAGGACGGCGCCTTTGCGCCTGCCCTAACCCGTGGCGACCAGGCCGTCACCGCGTACACACCGTCCATACGCCACCGGACGGCGGTCACGTCACATCTGGGCGGCGGCGCGCACCGCGGCCTCGTAGGCCGGGTCGCGAACGTACACGTCGAGCTCCTCCGACAACAGGTCGCTCGAGCTGCGCGGAGGATCGCGCCGGATCGGGGCAATCTTGCCTCCGACGACGACCTCGTTGGCCTCGCCGAAGACCTCCTCGGTGAGGTCGAGGCGGAACTCTCGACCCAGCCGCGACCGCAGCCAGCCCGTGAGCAGGTAGGCCTCCGTGCGCGGACCTGTCACCCACACGTCATCCGCGTCGGCGATCTCCGGCCACAGGTGGGCCGCAGCCTCGCGCCACGGCAGCGACCGCGTCCAGGCGATGTCCGAGACGACAACCTGGTCGAAGAGCTCGGCGTACGGCACGTACGCACGCGGCACCTCGGGCCACTCGCTCGAATCGACCACCAGGCGGTCGACCACCGAGACGATCTGCTTGAACTCCCGCGCGTCGAAGGGCGGCTGGCCTCGCCAGCGGGAGAACGCGGGCAGGTCCGCGAGCAGCAAGGGCTGCACGATGCTGGCGGGGGCCTCGGTTCTGCGGCCGCGAAGCCAGAGGTCGATCACCTCTGAACAGACGTGGCGCTCCTGGCCGGGCAGCGGAAAACACTGGACGGAGACCTCGGCGTCGAGCTCGTCTCGTTCGGCGCCGGGGTCGGGGATCAGCAGGATCGTGCGGGACGGGTGACGGTCGGCGAGGCCCGCCAGAGCGGCCGTAGCCGCCGGGAGCCAGTCCTCCGGCACCCAGGCGACGTGCGTCATCACCGAGGTGCGCAGGTCGGAGACGCCGTCGTGCTCCGTAGATGCGTAACGCAAGATCGTGAGCTCGTGCTCGAGGTCCGCGATCTTCACGCCGCGGCCGGCCCATTTCTGGAGGCGTGCCGGCTCGGGCATCAGCGGCGACGCCAGGCGCGGCCGTCACGCGCGAGCAGCTCGTCCGCGGCGGCCGGGCCCCAGGTTCCCGCCTCGTAGTTCGGGAACGCGGGGCGGTCGCGCTGCCAGAACGCGACGATCGCGTCCACGATCGACCACTGCTCCGCCACTTCGTCCGCCCGCGTGAACAGGGTCGCGTCGCCGAGCAGGCAGTCGAGGATCAGACGCTCGTACGCCTCGGGCATGTCGGCGCGGAAAGCGCCGCCGTAGACGAAGTCCATGGTCACGTTGCGAATCGTCATTCCCTGCCCCGGCACCTTCGCGCCGATCACGAGGGAGACGCCCTCGTCGGGCTGGATGTGGATCACCAGCACGTTGGGGCGCAGCCCCTCGGCGGCGGCCTCCTCAAACGGCGGGTGAGGCGCGCGCTTGAACTGGATCGCGATCGTGGTCTCACGCCGTGCAAGCCGCTTGCCGGCGCGCACGTAGAAGGGCGTGTCGGCCCAGCGCCAGTTGTCGACGAACAGCTTGGCCGCGACGTAGGTCTCCGTCATTGAGTCCGCCGCGACGCCCGGCTCCTCGCGGTAGCCCGGCACCTCTTCGCCCTCGATGTAGCCACGCCCGTACTGCCCCCGGACGACGTGTTCGGGGCCCGGCGTGTGCATCGAGCGCAGCACCTTGACCTTCTCGTTGCGCACCGACTCGGAGGTGAAGTCGATCGGCGGCTCCATCGCGGTCAGCGTCAGCAGCTGGAGTAGGTGGTTCTGGAAGATGTCGCGGATCGCGCCTGCCTGCTCGTAGTAGCCGGCACGACCCGCGATCCCGATCGTCTCCGCCACCGTGATCTGGACGTGGTCGACGAACTGCCGGCTCCAGATCGGCTCGAAGATGCCGTTCGCGAACCGCAGCGCCAGCATGTTCTGGACGGTCTCCTTGCCCAGATAGTGGTCGATGCGGAAGACCTCGGACTCGTCGAAGTACTCCCAGATGAGCTCGTTCAACTCGCGGGCCGATGCGCCGTCCTGGCCGAACGGCTTCTCGACCACGATCCTCGTCCACCCCTTCTTCGAGCGCCACTTCCCGATTGCTTGCACCAGGACGCCGATCGCAGCGGGCGGGACGGCGAAGTAGTAGAGGCGATTGCCCTTCGTGCCGCGCTTCTCGTCCAGCTCGTTCAGGACCTCGACGACCCTGTTCTCGCCACCTTCGTCGGCGAAGTCCGTCGCGACGTAGCGCATCCCTTCGGCCAGCCAGTTCCAGACGTCCTCCTTGAACTCGTCGCGCCCGAACTCCTGGACGGCTTCCTTCATCCGTTCCCGAAACTCGTCGTCGGTCTCCTGGCTGCGCGCGACTCCGACAACGCCGAACTCCTCCGGCAGCAGGCGCCGGCAGGCAAGCGAGTAGAGCGCCGGGAACAGCTTGCGCTTGGTGAGGTCGCCCGAGGCCCCGAAGATCACCATCGCGCACGGCTCCGGGCGCCGCGGGAGGCGCAGGCCCTCGAGTAGCGGGTTGTCCTGGTGCTCCTGCGTGACGGCCATCAGCGCGGGTCCGGGCTCGCCTTCGCGTGCTCGACCGCCTTCAGGGCGTGGCCGCCGAACTGGTTGCGGAGCGCGGCGTTGACCTTGGCCGCGAAAGACTCCTCCTGGCGGGAGGCGAAGCGGGCAAAGAGCGCGGCGCTGATCACCGGCACCGGGATGTCCTCCGCGATCGCCTCGGCGATCGTCCAGCGGCCCTCGCCCGAGTCCTCGACGTAGCCGGGGACCGACTCGAGGTGCGAGCCGTCTTTCTCGAACGCGGCGTGCAGCAGCTCGAGCAGCCAGCTGCGCACCACCGAGCCGTAGCGCCAGATGCCCGCGATCTCGTGTAGGTCGAGCTCGAACTCCGATGCGTACATGACCTCGAACCCCTCGCCGTAGGCCTGCATCAGGCCGTACTCGATCCCGTTGTGAATCATCTTCACGAAGTGGCCGGCGCCCGAAGGACCGACGTGGGCGTAGCCGTCCTTGGGGGCAAGCGCGTGAAAGACCGGCTCCAGGCGCGAGATAGGCTCGTCGTCGCCGCCGGCCATCAGGCAGAACCCGACCTCGAGACCCCAGATCCCGCCGGAGACGCCGACGTCGACGAAGTGGAGCTTTTTCTCGGCCGCTTCCGAGTGGCGCCGCTGGGAATCGCGAAAGTTCGAGTTGCCGCCGTCGACAATCGCGTCGCCGGGGTGCAGGATCCCGAGCAGCTGCTGGAACGACTGCTCCGTGACCTCGCCCGCCGGCACCATCAGCCAGACGTGGCGCGGCTGGTCGAGCTGCTGCGCCAGCTCCTCCAGCGATCCTGCCGTGGACTCGACGTGGGGGTCGTAGGTCTTGATGTCGTGCCCGTGCTTGCGCAGGCGCTCCGTCATCCCGGACCCCATGCGCCCGAGCCCGACCATCCCTAGCTGCACGCGTACCCCCTGTGTCTGGTGCTCCAAAACACAAGCGTTGTCACTGTGTTTTGGAGCACAAGGAATCGAGGCCGGGTCACGACACGTCCTCGAGTCGCACGCGAACGATGCGACGCCCGCGCTCTTCCAGCGAGGCGAAGTCACCTGCCGCCTGGGCGTTGATCAGCCGGCGGAAGCCGAACTTGCGGCCTGGGATCGGCACCTCGTCACCGCGGTCGTCGACGACCTGGATGAACAGGCCCGTGTTCGGTCCGCCCTTGTGCAGCTGCCCCGTCGAGTGCAGGTAACGCGGGCCGAGCCCATGCGCGACCACGCATCCGGTCGCCGCGCGGGCCCGCTCGATCAACGGGTCCAACTCGGGCTCACGGATCGGGTTGATGAACGCCTGGATGCACACGTAATCGCCTTCCTGCGCCTGGGCGAGCAGCTCGTCGACCGATCCCCGGGGCTCGATGTCCGGCTCTCCACGCGCAGACAGGACCTCGTTCGTCTTGTCCTTCGCGGCCTGGACGTTCGGCTGGTCGAACGGGTTGATCTCGAGGATCGAGCCTGCGACGGCGGTCGCGAACTCCCAGCGGTAGAACTCCTGCCCGAGCTCGTACGGCGCCGAGAGCCGCACCTCGGGGGCCTGGCGGTCGGGACCGTCCGGCGACTCCCCCGGCGCCGGGATCAGGCCCTTGCCCTCCTTGCCGGTCGACTCTGCGAGCAGCTGCTCCGCCCAGAGCCCGAACCCGCCGGTGTTCGGGTTGATCACAACCTTGTCGCGACCCTCACGCCAGCCGTTGCCGAGCTGGAGACCCAGCTCCAGGCCGGGGTTGCCCTCGTCGCTACGGCAGGCCTCGGCCATCTCGTCCACCCGGTCGAGGAACCGCTCGAGGTCGATGCCGAGCAGCGCGGCCGGAACCATCCCGAACACCGACAGCGCCGAGTAGCGCCCGCCGATTGTCGGCTCCCCGACAAAGACCCTGAGGAATTCCCGCTCCTTTGCCAGCGCCTCGAGCTCCGAGCCTGGATCCGTGATCGCGGCGAAGAACTCGCCGCGCTTGCCGGCTTTGTCCCAGAAGTAGTCGAGGTGGCAACGGGTCTCCAGCGTCGTGCCGGACTTCGACGCGGCGATGAACAGCGTTGCGTCGAAGTCGAGCGTCTCGGCCGTGTGCCGGAGCATCGCGGGGTGCGTCGTGTCCAGCACGTGGAACCCGCGACCGTCGAAGGTCCGCTTCAGGACTTCGGGCGCGAGGCTCGAGCCACCCATCCCGAGCAGCACGACCGTGTCGATGATCCCGGGCGCACCGACGTCCTCGGCGAACCGCAGGAGGTCACCGACACGCTCGCGAATGCGCATCGGCTCGTCGAGCCAGCCGAGCCACTTCGCCTCGTCGTGACCGGTCCAGAGAGTTGCGTCGCGGGCCCAGATCCGCTCGACGAGCTCCGCGGTCTGCGTCGCCACGACTAGGCGGGAGCCAGCTCTCCGCGCTTCGCCGCCACACCGTCGAGCAGCTCGGTGAAGGAGTCGATGAATTTCTGGACGCCCTCGTCCTCGAGCACACGCACGACGTCGTCGTAGTCAACGCCCACCTCGGCGAGCTGCTCGAAGACGCGCTTCGCCTCTTCGAGATCCTGCTCCAGCGTCAACTCGACTTGCCCATGGTCCTGGAACGCCCTGATCGTCTCCTCGGGCATCGTGTTCACCGTCTCGGGGCCGATCAGCTCCTCCACGTAGATCACGTCGCGGTATTCCGGATTCTTCGTCGAGGTCGAGGCCCACAGGCAGCGCTGCTTCGTCGCGCCCGCCGCTGCGAGCTTCTCCCAACGCTCGCCGGCGAAGAGCTGCTTGTAGCGCTGGTAGGCAAGCTTGGCGTTCGCGATCGCGAGCTTGCCCTTCAGCTCGTCGTGGCCGCCGATTTCGTCCAGCCGCTTGTCCGCCTCGGTATCCACGCGCGAGACGAAGAAGCTCGCCACCGACGCGACCTGCGACGGATCGCCGCCGGACTCGACCAGCCGCTCGACCCCGCGGATGTAGGCCTCCACGACCTCCTCGTAGCGCCGCAGCGAGAAGATCAGCGTCACGTTGATGTTCTTGCCGCGCGCGATCATCTCCTCGATCGGGGGCAGGCCTTCCTTCGTAGCCGGAATCTTCACGTGCAGGTTCGGCCGGTCACCGAGCTCGTGGAGGCGCTGCGCCTCCTCGAGCGTTCCGTCCGTGTCGCGCGCGAGGTTCGGATCGACCTCCCAGGAGACGTAGCCGTCCTGCCCCTGCCCCTTGTCCCACACGGGCCGGAGCAGATCGCAAGCCTCGGTGACGTCGCTCCGCGTCAGGTGAAGGTAGATCTCCTTGGGATCGGAGAGCTCCTCGAGGATTTCCTTCAGCTGCTCGTCGTAGGCATCACCCTCGGAGATCGCCTTCTGGAAGATGGTCGGATTCGACGTCACGCCGACGACAGCGTCCTCCTCCATCATGCGCGCGAGCTTTCCGCTCCGCAGCATCTTGCGTGAGAGGAAGTCGATCCAGACGCTCTGGCCGAGCGCCGAAACCTTGTGCAAATTCGATTCAGGCATTGCTCACCGCTCTTTCCATCGCTTCCAACACGGGGGAACCCATGGTTCCCCCATGAGCCCCCTCCTTAGGCATGGCATCCCGATTCAAAGCTGAGCTCCCGCCGGGCAAAGCCCGGCTCCGCTCGCAATTGTGGCTTCTCCTTGCGTTCATGATGCGGGTGACACGGTTGAGCGTTCCATCGCTTCGATCTTCTTCAGTCTCTGTACATAACGCTCACCGCCGTCGAATCGTGCCTTCAGGAACGTGCGCACGAGGTCGGCCGCCAGAGACGGGCCGACCACCTCGGAGCCGAGACAGAGAACGTTCATGTCGTCGTGTTCTACCCCCTGGTGCGCTGAATAGACGTCGTGGCAGGTGGCCGCGCGGATCCCCGGCAGCTTGCAGGCGGCGATCGACGCTCCCACGCCCGATCCGCAGACCAGGATCCCGCGCTCCGCTGCACCGCCGAGAATCGCCTCGCCGAGCTCGCGCGCCTTGTCCGGATAGTCGATCCGCTCGGCCTCCGTGTCCGTGCCGAGGTCGACGACCTCGTGCTCCTGCGTGACCAGCGTCGTCAGGACTTCCTCGCGCAGTCGCACGCCGCGGTGGTCGAACGCGACTGCCACCCTCATTGGCGTTACGTTACAGCGGGACCGCATCGGGAACGTGAAGGAGGCCGAATGAAGGACGTCGAGCTCTGGAAAGAACTGGGCCAGCAGCTGCGGGTCGATTCCGTGCGCTGCGCGGCAGCGGCGAAATCGGGACATCCGACCTCCGGCATGTCGGCGGCCGACCTGATGGCGGTGCTGCTCGCGAAGTACCTGCGGTACGACTTCGACGAGCCCAAGGGCCCGCACAACGACCGCCTCGTGTTCTCGAAAGGCCACGCCTCGACGTTGCTCTACGCGATGTATCGCGCCGCGGGTGTGATCTCGGACGAGGACCTGCTCAGCTATCGGCAGTTCGACAGCATCTTCGAGGGCCATCCCACACCCCGGATCCCATGGGTCGACGTCGCAACCGGCTCGCTCGGCCAGGGCCTTCCGTACGGCGTTGGCATCGCGCTCGCGGGGAAGAAGCTCGACCAGCTGCCGTTCCACGTTTGGGTGCTCGTCGGCGACAGCGAGATGGCCGAGGGCTCCCAGTGGGAGGGCTTCGAGCACGCGGCGTACTACGAGCTCGACAACCTGATCGCCATCATCGACGTGAACCGGCTCGGCCAGCGCGGGGAGACGATGCACGGCTGGGACCTCGACTCGTACGCCGGGCGCGCCGAGGCCTTCGGCTGGCACACGATCGAGATCGACGGTCACGACGTCGAGCAGATCGACCGCGCGTACGAAGAGGCGCTCGGCGCAGGCAAGCCGACCGCCGTGATCGCGAAGACGATCAAGGGCAAGGGCGTCAAGGCGGTCGAGAACAAGGAGGGCTGGCACGGGAAGGCGCTCGACAACCCGGAGCAGGCGATCGAAGAGCTCGGCGGCATCCGCAACATCGAGATCGAGGTGGCCGCACCGGATACGAGCACACCGCGCCACGAGTTCGAGACGGCCGGCGAGCTCGAGCTCCCGCGCTACGACGTCGGCGAAGAGGTGGCGACCCGCAAGGCCTACGGCGAGGCGCTGGCCGCGCTCGGCCGGGGGCGCGGCGACGTGGTCGCGCTCGACGGCGAGGTCTCGAACTCGACCTTCGCCGAGATCTTCGCGCAGGAGGTTCCGGAGCGGTACTTCGAGATGTTCATCGCCGAGCAGCAGATGGTGGCGGCTGCGGTCGGAATCCAGGTGCTCGGCTGGCGCCCCTACGCGTCCACGTTTGCGGCCTTCCTGAGCCGTGCCTATGACTTCATCCGCATGTCGGCGATCAGTCGGGCGAACTACTGCCTGGCCGGCTCACACGCCGGCATCTCGATCGGCGAGGACGGCCCGTCGCAGATGGCGCTCGAGGACATCGCTTCGATCCGGGCGGTCCACGGCTCGACCGTGCTTCATCCTTGCGACGCGAACCAGACGGCAAAGCTCGTAGTGAAGATGGCCGACCGGGACGGAATCGTCTACCTGCGCACGCTGCGGCCGAACACGCCGGTGATCTACGACGCCGGCGACGACTTCGAGATCGGAGGCTCCCGCACGCTTCGCGACGGCGACGAGGTCGCGATCATCGCTGCCGGAATCACGGTGCACGAGGCGCTCGGGGCTGCCGAGACCCTCGCGGCAGAAGGCATCGAAGCTCGCGTGATCGACCTCTACTCGATCAAGCCGCTCGACGAGGAGACGATTCGCTCTCTGACGATGCCGATCGTCACCGTGGAAGACCACTTCGCCGAGGGCGGCCTCGGGGATGCGGTGCTGGCGGCGCTGGCGGAGGTGGAAGACCGGCCGCGCGTGCTTGTGCTCGCGGTGCGCGAGATGCCGCACTCAGGCAAGCCGGCCGAGCTGATGAGCGCGGCGGGGATCGACGCCGAGCACATCGCGCATGCGGTGCGGCGCCTCGTAGGCGCTCCGGCTCAGGCCAGCATCTCTTAGGCACCCGTGGACGAGCCGGCGCCGCAGCTCCTCGACCTGGGGTACGCGCGGCTGGCAATCCTTTCGCTGTCACGTATCCGCACCGCGTCTCGGCGCTGGTGCTGATCGACGCGGCTACCGCGATTCCCAGAGCGACGCCGGCCCGGCACTCGAGGAGCAGCAAGCCCACTGGCGAGCGCACCCCGAGTATTTCCGCTTCGAGGGCTGGGACGCGATGCTCGCTTCCGCGAAAGGTTTCTACCGACGCTGGAACGCCGCGATCGAGCGCCTCGCCCGCTCTGCCTACCGCGAGGAGGACGGCGCCGTCGTCTCGATCATGGGACCTGACGTCTACGCAGCGGCAACGCACGGGATCCTCCAGTCGCCGCCGTCGACCGCGCACCGGCGGCTCGGCGAGACCGAGGTTCCGGTCCTCGTCCTCCCCGCCACCCTGCCTCCGGAGCAGGAGGAGGCCCGCTCGGCGGCGCTCGAACGGTTCGCCCGTGATGTCCCGCAGGCGGAGATCCGGCGCATGGACGACACACCGCATTTCGTGATCGAGGACAAGCCCGACCAGACCGCCGCCGCGGTCAGCGGCTGGCTCCGAACTCTCACCTACGCTTAACCCGTGGCACTCGTAATCGGCACCAACCTCCGCAAGGAGATCGCCGGCACGCTGCTCTTCGACGGCGTGTCGTTCAAGGTCGAGCGGCGCGACCGCGTCGCGCTTGCCGGTCCAAACGGGGCGGGCAAGACGACTCTGCTCCGGATGCTCTCCGGCGAGACCGATGTGCACGGCGGCAAGCTCGCGTTCTCGAAGGGGACGCGCGTCGCCCTGCACGACCAGCGGCCGCCGCTCGAGCATGGGCTGTCGCTGCGGGAATACGTGCTCTCAGGCGCCGCCGACCTCGTAGCCACCGAGGAAGAGCTTCGTGATTTGGAGCACAAGATGGCGGGCGGAGACCACGGTCCGGCGATGCTGCACCGGTACTCCGAGGCGCAGGCGCGCCTGGAGCATGCGGGCGGGTACGACTGGCGCGAGCGGACGACCTCCGTCGTCCGGGGGCTCGGCTTCGCCGACGCCGACCTCGACCGGCCGCTGGAGACCTTCTCCGGCGGAGAGCTGACCCGCGCCTCACTCGCGCGCGCGCTGAGCGGCGATCCCGACCTGCTGCTCCTGGACGAGCCGACGAACCACCTTGACGTAGCGAGCCTCGAATGGCTCGAGCAGGAGCTGGCCTCGCTCGACGCCGGCGTGATCCTCGTCGCCCACGACCGCTGGTTCCTGGAATCGGTCACGAACGCCGTGCTCGAGCTCTCGGGCGGGCGCTCGATCTACTTCGCGGGCCCATGGAGCGCGTGGCGGATCGAGAAAGCCGCGCGAGCCCAGGCCGCGGCGACGACCGCTGAGCGTGTCGGCGTGGACATCGAGCGCCTCGAGCGCTTCGTCGAGCGGTTCCGGTACAAGAAGAGCAAGGCGAAGCAGGCACAGGCCAAGCTCACGCAGATCGGCCGGCTCGAGCAGGAGCAGGCGCAGGCCCGCGGTCAACTCGACGCCTTGACGGCGAAGCGCCGCTCGATGGGCTTCGATTTCCTCAAGCCGGCCAGGAGCGGCCGAACAGTCGTGGAGGCAAATGGGCTCGAGCTAGCTGCAGGGGACAAGGCATTGTTCGCAGACGCCACTTTCGCGATCGAGCGAGGCGAGCACCTCGGTCTGATCGGACCAAACGGCTCCGGCAAGACGACTCTCCTCGAGACGATCATGGACCGGCGCGACGCGGTGAGCGGCCGCGTTCGGCTCGGGCACAGCGTCGAGGCGGCCTATTTCTCCCAGCACGAGATCGAGCTCGACGAACGCGGGTCCGTGCTCGAATGCGTTCAGTCCACCACCGGGCTGCCGAGGCCCCAGGCGCAGACCCTGCTCGGTCGCTTCCTCTTCTCGGGGTGGTCCGAGCACGAGAAGGCGGTCTCGGCTCTTTCGGGTGGCGAGCGGCGCCGCCTCGCGCTGGCGCTCGTCGTCGCTTCCGGCGCGAACTTCCTCATCGTCGACGAGCCGACGAACCATCTCGATCTCGAGAGCCGCGAGGCGCTGGAGATCGCGCTGGAGGCCTTCCCCGGCACCGTGCTGCTCGTCTCACACGACCGGGCGCTGCTGGACGCGGTGGCGGAGCGGACGCTCGCGATCGAGGACGGGACGGTTCGAAGCTACGAGGGCGGCTGGGCTGACTACGTGCAGCGGCGCGGAGAGCGAGAGCGTGCAGCCAGGGAACCGGCGCCGAAGAAGGCCAAGACCAAGGCTCCGAAGGCAGGGCCGAAACCGCCCCGCCCGAGCGAGCTCGAGCGACTGGAAGCCGAGATCGCGCGACGCGAGCAGGAAGTGAAGGCGCTGGAGCAGCGGCTGGCGACGGACTGGGGCGACGTCGAAGCGCTCACTGCCCACCGGCAGGCTCGTGACGAGCTCCAGTCGATGCTCGCGCGCTGGGAAGCGCTCTTCGAGAAGGCCTGACTCGAACGCCGCCATGCGATCAGGCGGTGAGCCTTCGCAACTGTGGTTTGGACGGCCGCACCGGCAAAGCCGGCACGGCCTCTAATCGGCATCGCAAGCGACGCCTCAGGCTAGACCTCGAGGGGGGCCATAGTGAGACCGCGGTCACGAAGCTCGCTCCAGTACAGCTCTGCCGCCTCGCGGTGGCCAGACCAGACCATCGCCTGTCCGCTGTTGTGGATGCGGTCGGCGATCTGCATGCCGCGGTCGTAGCTGACGCCCGGGAGCACGCCGGAGAGAGCGAAAGCGACACCCTCGAAGGAGTTGTGGTTGTCGTTGAGGACGATCACGCGCCAGGCATCGCCGGTGCCGCTGCCTGAGCCGCGGTCGAGGCGTTCCTTCGGAGGCGTGAGAGTCGAGGTACCCACGGATCTCACGCTAGCTCCACTCGCCCGTTCGCGCCACCGGGGACCGGTCCGGGGTCTGACCCCAGACATGCCGAAAGCGGCGGCTGGGGGAAAATCGTCACACCCGCAAAGTGCGGCAGATTCGTGATCTTTCGTCCGTTTGGGGCTGGTCCGGGGTCAGACCCTGGACCCGCCCGAACTAGCCCTGCCCGAGGGTTGCTACGACCGCTTCTGCGACGACGCTCAGCGGACGGCCCGAGACCTGGCTTGCCTTGCGGAGGCGCGCGAAGGCGTCGGGCTCGGAGAGGCCCTCCTTCTCCATCAGCAACCCCTTGGCCCGCTCGATCACCTTGCGCGCGGCCAACGCTTCGGCGAGGGACTCCGCCTCCTCGCGCAGCTCGGCGAGCTCCTCGTGCCGGGCGCGCGCGGCGCGGATCGCGGGCAAGAGGTCTTGCTCTCGAAACGGCTTGACCAGGTATCCGAACACTCCGGCCTCAACCGCGCGGCTGACGAGCTCGTCCTGCCCGTAGGCGGTGAGCATCACGATCGGAATCGGCCGTTCGTCCAGGATCCGGCGGGCCGCCTCGATGCCGTCCAAACGCGGCATTTTCACGTCCATGATCGCCAGGTCGGGCTCGTGCTCGCGGGCGAGCGCGACCGCCTCCTCGCCGTCCTTTGCCTCCGCGACCACGTCGAACCCGGCGCGTTCGAGCAGCCCGCGCAGGTCAAGGCGGATGATCGTCTCGTCTTCGGCTACGAGGATTCGGATTCGCCGAGTCTAAGCGCGCCCTTCGCGGTCAGCCAGGTGAGGACGTCGACCGCCAGCCGACCGGCTCGGACCGCCGGATCCTGCTCCATGAGTACGCGAGCTTCGTCGAGCGACAACCTGAACAGACACATCCCACGGAGCGCCTCATCGGGCTGGTCGCGGAACGGCCCGGCCACGAGCAGGCCCCGGTCGCGTAGTGAGGCGAGGTAAGCGAGGTGCTCCTCCTGGAGCCGGTCGAGCTCCGCCTCCGGCAGGTCGGGGGCGTCGCTCGGCCGGCGCAGGAGCACGAGCGCGTAGTGGTCGAACTCTCGCGGAGCGCTCACACGCGAGCCCATAGCTAGGTGTCCTACCCACGGACGTTGTGAACGCGGCTGATCGGAGGCCGGTCTCCGAGCGAGCTGTGCGCTCGACGCCGGTTGTAGTAGTCCAGCCAGTGTGGCAGCGCTTCGTTGCGCTGTCGATGTGAGCG
>JALYTD010000011.1 GCA_030854475.1 Actinomycetota bacterium | reverse complement strand
CTCGCTTGTCGAACCAGATCACGCGTGCGAGGGAGGCGAGGCGTTCGAAGAACTGCGCGAGCCTTGGCTGATACCAGGCCAACTCGACGTTCGAGATGAACCCGGGTACAAAGACGAGATCGAGCGGCCCCTCTCCGAACACCTGGTAGGCGACGTTGACGTCGCCGCTGCGGGCGTAGCGGGTCTCTGGAACGTCCACGCCTCTAGTTTCGCGCGTTTTCGCGAGGAGACGTGCTCACGGCGGCCTTTCGCTCCGGCGACTAACGACAATCAACGGCAACCCACGCCGCCCAACTGTCACGCCGGAGGTCGCGGGTTCGAGTCCCGTCGCTCCCGTCTCTCGAAGTCCCTGTAAATAGACAGGCTATGTTGTCTGCCTAGGCGCGAGCCATCAATCCCGTGGCCCAAGCACGGCCTAGGTCACGACGCCGGCGGGCCTCCTCGCCGTGGATGCCTACTTCTGCGTCGCGCCGGTGCGATTACGAGTCGCCTCGGCGTCGGCGTTACTCCTTTGCGCCGGAAGCGATAACGCAGACGCTCCTCGCGGGTGTTATCGGATTCAGGAGCGGGCCACCTGCACGACCCTGACGCGCGACCTGGAACGCTGGCAGCGTCTATTGCCCGCGTATCTGACCCTGAACCGGGTCGTTCGCTTCACCTTGCGGACGAATGAATACCGACCGCTTCGATTCGTACGCGCGGATTTGACGGCCTTACTCCTCCCGCGCCTCACCTCCAGAAGCTTCACCCGTTTCCTCCCGACACAGGCCCCGCTCCCCGCGGAGAGCATGCCCGAGAGCCGAACCCGCGAGCCGCGCCTGACGACCGTCGGGCCCGCGGCCCCATTGCCCGCCGCTGACGCGGCGCTCGCGGGCCGCCTGACGACCGTCGTGACCGCGGCACTGCCCGCCGCTGACGCGGCGCTCGCGGGCGAGCTCACTCCCAGGCTCAACCCGGTGAGGAAGCGGTCGGCACTCGTATAGTCGTAGTTGCCGTCCGCGCCGTCGTCTCCTAGGAAGACGTCTCCAAAGGAGGCGGGATCATCGAGGCGGCCGCCGAGCGCCCCGATGTCGACGGACCAGTTACCGCTCGGATCGACGTTGAAATTTTGCTGGCCAATCGCAGAGGGGTAGATGTACACCCCGATCGTTCTGCCCGGAGGGGCCGTGCCGGCGGCCCTGAGCGTTGCGGGGTCAAGCTCGTCGAAGGTGACGCTCTCGAGGACGAGCACTTTCGTCGTAGCGCCGTCCGAGGCGGTGACCTTCATGCCGGGGCGGAGATCCGGAATCTGGCATCCCCCCTTGTCATAGTCGACACCGCCGACGTTTTGCAACGTCCCCGCCGAATCGGTCGAGACGGTCTTCGCGTACACGATACTGCCGCCGCTGTCCCTGACCTCGACGTGAACGGGCTTGCTGGCGGGCCAGAAAAAGCCATCGATGCAGTCGTCGTTGAGGTTGGCCGCGATGTGGGTCATCGGGTTCGCAGCCGAGGCCGGCGTAGAACCCCGGCCGACCGCCGCGAGAAGCGTGAGCGCCGCGACGAGCGCGACCGACACGTATATCGGACGCTGTGTCGGCGAGACCACACGAATCACTCCTCACTCTCCATGCTACCCCGGGTCGCCTCCCCGGGGCGGCCCGGCGGCGAAGTGGCACTCGTACTGCTCGACATCGACCGCTTCAAGGAGCTGAACGACGCACACGGTCACCAGGCGGGAGACGACGTGCTCCGCCGCCTGGGCGAGATTCTCGTCGGGAACTCGCGATTTCGACACGGCTGCGCGCTACGGCGGGGATGAGTTCGCGCTCATCCTCCCCGGATCCTCGCTCGCCGACTCGCTCGAGGTCGCCGAACGCCTGCGACGGCTCCTGCGGGAGTCCGACGGATGCAGTTCCCGTGACGCTCAGTGTCGGCGTCGCGGTGTCTCCGAACCACGCCGTCGATGCAGCCGCTGGTGCAGGCGGCGGACGAGGCGCTCTACGAGTCCAAGCGGGCCGGGCGGGACCGGGTCACCTCGTCGAGCAGGGACAACGGCCCTCTGCGCGCCGTCGGCGCGTAGCTTGCCGAACTCGAACCGACGACCTCCTGGGTGCGATTTACTCGAAAGTCTTCGCGGCCGTTAGCCATGGGTCGCCATTTGGCTCATGAAGCGCTCGGCGGGCGGTTGCGTCTTCCCGATCGTTTCTCGCCTTTCGTCGTCGCTACTTGACCGCTAGTTGACCACCTGTCCGGAGTGCCTCGCATCCCTCCTTGAAGCGGTCGAGAGGAGGGGCAGGGTATGGGAGCTCGCGCGTGTCCCCTGGCGGTCGCGCGGGCAAGCTGGCCACTGGCCGCAGGCATAACGCCGTGGTGCGACCGTACTTTGTGATTACTTACCTGTCATCGCGCCGCGCGCGATCCTAAGTAGCCGGCGAAACCGCCCGGTGTCGTTAGGGCCCTCGGTGTGGTATCTAGATCGGAGGGTTGTCGGCCAAAGGGTCGCGGTAAGGATCTCAGCCTCGTCTGGCGGAATACCTGCCTGAGTGAGTGCTTTGGGGAGTTCGGCTTCGAGACGGATTTGCTTATGTACGAGTTCCGGACCTTCGGTCCCATTCCGATTGACGCGTGAGATAGTAATCCAGCTCATATCGTCCCAGAAAGTCAAACCGTACTCGCCCGTTGAGGCATGCAGTCGAAACTGCTCTGTCTTATCGAGCGGGTGAACTGATCCGCTTCGCTCAAATAACTCCCATGAGGGGCGATCAACCGTCATCATTAGAGAACTTTTGTGTCATCTGGGAAATCTCCGGGGTCGAACTGCGCATTGAGGCTGAACGGGAAGCCGCATGCGAGCGGCAGCGGGAGCCGGTCGTAAAAGCTGCCCTGCTCGCGCCGGCTCAAAATCACTACCTGGAATGGCCGCGGGCTCAGGCTTGTCGCCCCGCGCTCACCGCCCCGCTGGCTGGCACGGAAGATTGCGCGCTGTTCGCGGATCAGCTCCGCGAAGCGCTCGACAGCGGCCTTCGCCCATGTTTCGCCCGGCGCCTCGGGCACCCAGGCGACTTCCGGCCACTCATTGCTGAGTCGTTCAGCCGCGGCACGACCCGCCGCGATCTCGTCCGCACGCGTCGGCTCGCCACGCAAACGCCGAGAGTCTCGCTGCGATCCCCGTCGTGCCACAGTCGCCATCGCCTGATCTTGGACGAGGGGCGACCGAGCGTAAAGAGCGGGGCTCAGGCGGGCAAACAACCCTCACGGATCGTAGACCATCATCACCTCGCGTTCGCCCATGACCCGCTAGTTCAGCGAGCAGTCGATTGCCAGCTCAACGACTTCGAGCGCGCCGGCCTCGTTTGGCTGTTACTACAAGACCTGGCCCCGTATTCTCTTACATCACAGTTCCTCGACCGCGCGACCGCCCAGACGACGCATCGCGCGAAGCGCAGGATCAATGTATCGCTTGGCATAGATCGAGCAGTCGACGTTGGCGAAGCTAACCTCGGTGGCACGGCCGGACGGGGAAGGCCCTCTAAAAATCGTCGTCAAGTGCTCAGCCTTCAGTCCGGGGGGTTCCTTGTAGACCTGGCAGAGTACGTTCGCATCGGAAGTGGACACGCCAGCCACTACCGGTGGTCCACAGATCTCGTACGGTCCCCCGACTTCGACGGGTATTCCTTCCGCCCGGAGAGCCGTTACCGTACTTTTCACGCTATTCGGCCGCGCCGGGGGCGGAGCGCAAGGGCGTGAAACGGACCGAGTATTGCTCGGGTGGACGAGGCACCCGGTTACGCCAAGCGTGATGAAGATTATAACGACGGCGCGCACACTAATCGATGAAGTATTCAACCTACTAATTGTTTGGCAATCTTCG
>JALYTD010000100.1 GCA_030854475.1 Actinomycetota bacterium | reverse complement strand
CCCCCCACCTCCAGACGGCATCGCAAGCGATGCCTCGGAGTCGAAAACTCGTCTGCCCCAGCCTTTCAGGCGTACAACGGCCCGGACAAGTACTTCAGCCCGCTGTCGACCTGCATCGTGACGACCCGCCGTCCCGAACCGAGCCGGCGGGCCAGCGCCAGCGCTGCGAGGAGATTCGCGCCCGTCGACGGCCCGGAGAAGAC
Organism: Actinomycetota bacterium; assembly: GCA_030854475.1. Classification (GTDB taxonomy): domain Bacteria; phylum Actinomycetota; class Thermoleophilia; order Gaiellales; family Gaiellaceae; genus JALYTD01. The sequence goes on along the minus strand of JALYTD010000100.1, from coordinate 12,297 downwards.
GCCTTCCCGCCGAGCCGCATCGCGCGCCATCGCGAAGGCCGCTTCCGAAGAAACCGTCATCACCTCGTCGACGTCGTCCTCTCTCAACTGTGGCGGCCGGAACCCGGCTCCACCGCCCTCGATTCGGTGGGCGCCGGCCGGCCTACCCGAAAGCACCGCCGATTCCTCGGGCTCGATCACCACCCGCAAGAGATCGGGCAGCGCGGCGCGCAGCTCGCGGGTGACGCCGATGAAACACCCCGCAGTCCCGACGTACGAGCAGAAGGCGTCGATGCGCCCGTCCAGCTGCTCCAGCAGTTCTCGCCCGACCGCGCGATAACCCTCGACCATGTCGGCGTTGTTGAACTGGTCGGTGGCATAGGCGCCGGTCTCCTCGGCGATCTCGCCGGCCCGTGCTTGCATGCGAGGAATCAGATCGGGGGTGATCCCCTCCGGCGACTGGACCAACTCGACCTCCGCGCCGAACGCGCGCATCGTCGCCGTTTTCTCCGGAGCGAAGGCGTCTGACGAGACGATCCGCAAGGGGTATCCCTTGAGAGCGCAGACGAAAGCGAGCGACGAGCCCGTGCTCCCGCCCGTGTATTCGACCACGGTCTGGCAGGGCCGTAGCCTGCCCGCCCGCTCGGCGCCCTCGATCATCGCGAGGGCCATCCGGTCCTTGTACGAGCCGGTCGGGTTAGCTCCCTCTAGCTTCACCCAGACCTCTGCGTCGCCGCGCTCCGGAAGTTGCGAGAGCCGCATCACCGGAGTCCGCCCGATCGCGTCGAGTGCGGTCGTCAACGCTGCAGGCGGATCGCGTTCAAGTCCTTGTCCTGGATCTCGTCGGCCCTGGCGATCAGGTCCTCGATGTCGTCGTGCTCGGCGTGGATGTAGCGCCCCGCAAGCGCGTCCGCTCGTCCCGTGGCCAGCGCGAGTACGAGCCTCGGTGCCAGCTCCGGCGGAGTCCAGGGCGCGTCCTCCGAGAAGCCCTTCGTCATCTCGGACTGCACCAGACCAGGGCTGACGACGAACACGCGCACGCCGTGCTCGCGCGTCCACTGGTCGAGTGTTTCGCCGAACCGGTTCACGGCCGCCTTGCTCGATGAATAAGCGGTCGCCCTCGAACCCGGGAGGTAGCCGGCGCCACTGCCGGTGATCACGATCCGCCCGCGGCGCCGCTCGATCATCCCCGGCAGTACCGCCTGGGCCGACAGGAACACGCCGCGGACGTTGACCTCGAAGACCCGCCACCAGTCGTCGGGGTCGGCCTCCCAGATCGGATCCGAGTCGATCGCGACCCCGGCGTTCGCGACCAGCAGGTCGATCGGGCCGAGCTCGCGCTCGGTCTCCTCGACCATGCGTTCCACGTCGTCCGGGTCGGTCACGTCAGCCTGAATCGCGTGGCCGGCCACGTCCGTGGCTGTGTCCTCGATCTGCTCCTGAGTCCTGGCGGCGACGGCGACCTGGGCGCCGGCCGACTCCAGCTCGAGCGCGATCGACCGCCCGATCCCGCGTCCCCCGCCGGTCACGAGCGCGACCTGTCCTGTGAGCTCCTTGTCTGCGCTCACGACCTGACCACCGCCCCGATCTCGTCCAGCGTCTCCGGATTCTCCAGCGACGAAAGGTCGCCCGGGTCGGCGCCCAGCGCCTTCGCCCTCACCGCCCGGCGGACGATCTTCGCGCTCCGCGTCTTCGGCAACGCCGTCACGAACAGGATCCTGTCAGGTGCGAACGCCTTGCCGAGCTCCTTGCCGACGACGGCGCGCAGCTCTGCGGCAAGCTCGTCGCTCGGCTCCGCGTCCGGGACGAGAGCGCAGAAGATCCATGCCACCTCGCCCTTGACGTCGTGCGGGACGCCGACCGCCGCAGCCTCGGCTACCGCCGGGTGGCCGACGACGGCCGACTCGAGCTCTGCGGGGCCGACGCGCTTGCCGGCGATGTTGAGCGTGTCGTCGGAGCGCCCGTGCAGGTACCAGTAGCCATCCTCGTCGATCGAGGCCCAGTCGCCGTGCACCCAGATGCCGGGGAGGCGCCGCCAGTACGAGTCGAGGTACCGCTCGGGGTCACGCCAGAACCCACGCGTCATGCCCGGGAACGGCTTGCGGCAGACGAGCTCGCCGACCTCTCCACGCAGCGGCCGGCCCTCGGAATCGACGACGTCCATGTCCATTCCGAGCGCGGGCATCCCGAGCGAGCACGCCTTGATCGGGATCGCCGGTGTGGGCGACAGGAAGCACGCGCCGACCTCGGTGCCGCCCGAGCAGTTGATGATTGGGCAGCGCCCGCCGCCCACGTGCTCGTGCAGCCAGCGGTACGGCTCGGGGTTCCAGGGCTCGCCGGTCGTGACGAGGACTCTGAGCGACGACAGATCGTGGCGCTCGACCAGCTCGGGGCCGTGTGGGATCAAGGCCCGCGTGAGCGTGGGGGAGAGGCCCAGGATCGAGACCCGCTCACGCTCGACGATCGACCAAAGCCGGTCCGCGGGATAGTCCGGCGCCCCCTCCGCGAAGACGATCGTGCAGCCGAGCGCGCCGCCGCCGACCACCTCCCACGGGCCCATGATCCAGCCCATGTCGGTGACGAAATGGATCACGTCCTCCGGCTTGGCGTCGGCCTGGTAGGCGACCTCGCGCGTGATCGAGACGAGGAAGCCGCCGTGGACGTGGACGACGCCCTTCGGCTCGCCGGTCGTGCCGGAGGTGTACGTGAGCAGATACGGGTGCTCGGAATCGAGCTCGAGCGGCTCCAGCTCGCCGGGGCGGCCGTCCATCGCCTCCGCGTCGAACAGGTCGCGGCCGGGCGTCATCGGCACGTCCTCGCGGCCGAGCCTGCGCCAGACGATGACGTGCTCCACGGAGGGTGACTCCCGCACCGCCTCGTCGACGATCTCCTTCATCGGCACCTCGCGCCCGCGGCGGAGCGAGCCGTCGGCCGTGACGACCACCTTCGCCTCGGCTGCCTGGAGCCGCTGCGCCACCGCGGGCGCGGCGAAGCCCGAGAAGACGGGTACCTGGATCGCCCCCACGTGCGCGCACGCGTGCGAGACGATCTGTACCTCCGGCGACATGGGGAGGAAGAACGCGACCCGGTCGCCCGGCTCGACGCCGAGCGCCACGAGGGCTTCCGCGAACTTCGTCACCGCACGTGAGAGCTCCGCGAACGTGATCTCGTGCCGCTCCCCGTCTTCGGACTGCCAGACCCCGGCGGCGGCGTCTGCTCGCGGGCCCTGCGCCCAGCGGTGCACGCAGTTCCAGGCGATGTTCAGCTTCCCGCCGACGAACCAGGTCGCCCACTCGGGCCCGCGCGAGAGATCCATGACGCGGTCCCAGGGTTGCGAGAACTCCAGCCCCATGTCCTTGATCGCGGCGGGCCAGAACGCTTCCGGATCCTCCTGTGAGAAACGCACGAGCGAGGGGTAGTCCTCGAAGCCGAGCTTGCCCGCGAGGCGCATGGCGTTTGCGCTCTCCAGTACCTCTTCGGACGGGGTCCACACCACTTCCACGGCACTCAAGGCTACTGCCAGACCCATTTGACCCGGTACTTAGTGCGCGCTAACATAGCGGTCACTAACCGACGCCGAGAAGGAGAAAGTGTTGCGCGCGAAGATCTTTGCTGAAGAAAACCGGAAGTGGTGGACGCTGGGAGCGCTCTCGTTCGCGCTCTTCATGATCATGCTCGACAACACGGTCGTGAACGTGGCCCTGCCGGCGATCCAGAGCGACCTCGGGATCAGCCGCTCCGAGCTCGAGTGGACGGTCGCGGCCTACGCGCTCACGTTCGCGTCGCTCCTGCTCACCGGCGGCAAGGTCGGCGACCTCGTCGGCAGGCGGCTCGTCTTCATGATCGGGCTCGTCGTCTTCACGCTCTCGTCGCTCGCCTGCGGCCTTTCTTCGACCGGCACAGAGCTGATCGCGTCACGCTCGGTCCAGGGCATCGGAGCCGCCCTGATGATGCCCGCGACGCTGTCGATCATCAGCGCGACCTTCGCTCCGCGTGAGCGGGGGATGGCGATCGGAATCTGGGCCGGCGTCTCCGCAATGGCGCTGGCGATTGGGCCGCTGCTCGGCGGCATCATCACCGAGCACATCTCCTGGAACTGGATTTTCTTCGTTAACGTTCCGATCGGCGTTCTGGCGGTCGCGGCCGCCATCCTCGTCATACCGGAGTCGAAGGACAACTCGCGCGAGCAGCGGCTCGACCTGCCCGGCCTGTTGACGTCCGCGATCGGCCTCTTCGCGCTCGTCTACGCACTGATCGAGGCGAATACGTACGGATGGACGTCGGCGCGGATCCTCGGCCTGCTGGTCGTCGCGGTGGTGGCGCTGGGCTCGTTCGTCATGCTCGAGCTGCGGCAGCGACTTCCCATGCTCGACCTGACGCTATTCAAGAACGGCACCTTCGCTGGCGCAAACCTCGTCGCGATCCTCGTCACGCTGGCGATGTTCGGGATCTTCGTCTTCTTCCCGATCTACATGCAGACGTTCCGCGGCTGGTCGCCGATCCAGGCCGGCGCGGCGCTGTTGCCGTGGACACTGATGGTCGTCATCTTCGCGCCGATCGCGGGCAAGCTGTCCGACCGCGTCGGGTCGCGTTGGCTGATGGCCGGGGGAATGTCGACGGTCGCCGTCTGCTGCCTCTGGCTCTCGACCGTGACGCTGCATTCGAGCTTTTGGCACATGCTCCCGGGATTCATTCTCGGCGGCCTCGGGATGTCGTTCGTGATGACGCCGATGTCGGCGGCCGCGATGGGGGCCGTCTCGGTCGACAAGGCCGGCGTCGCCTCCGGCGTGCTGAACACGTTCCGGCAGGTCGGGGTCGCCCTCGGGATCGGGATCATGGGCGCGATCATCGCCGACCGTGCCGCCGCAGCAGCGCGCGGTGGCGCAACGCCTCCCGAGGCCTTCGTGCACGGCCTGACCTTCGGGATGCGCGTCAGCGCCGCGATCTGCTTCGGCGCGGCGATCGCAGCGGCGTTGCTCGTGCGTAAGTACCGCTACGAGCCGCAGGCTGTGCCGGAACCCGCATGAGCGCGACTCGCCCTCGCATGGCGGCGGAGGAACGGCGCGCCGCCGTGCTCGAGACGGCCTGCCGCGTCTTCTCGCGCTCGAGCTACCGCGGGGCGACGACGGCCGAGATCGCACGCGAGAGCGGTGTTACTGAGCCGGTTCTCTACCGCCACTTCCCCTCGAAGGAGGCGCTCTATCTCGCTTGTCTCGACGCGGGCTGGGAGCGCGTCCGCTCCCTATGGGAGGAGACGCTGGCGACCGAGGCGGATCCCAAGCAGTGGCTTGGGGCAATCGGCCGCTGCTACCTACACCTCCAGGAGAAGCAGGAGAAGGTGCTGCTCGTCGACCTCTGGGTCCAGGCCCTGACCGAGGCCGGCGACGATCAGAAGATCCGCCGGTACCTCCGAGCCCAGATCCGCGAGGTCCACGGCTACACGGCGGATGTGATCCGACGTTCCCAGAAAGCCGGCGGAATCATTTCCGAGCGCAACCCCGACGCCGAGGCCTGGATTTTCATCTCGATCGGCCTGCTGAGCACGATCGACCGCCGCCTCGGGAACCTCCTCGAAGGCCAGTTCGAGAACATCTTCGCGAGCCGCCGCGCCTGGATGATCGGCGCTTAGGCGCGGCTTCAATTCTCGGTACGCCTGTGCGCGAGCCAGCCGAGCGCTGGAGGTCGTGGCGGCTTAGCCGCCGCGACCGGCTCACGCACGGATGCGAGGGCAAGGCAAATCAAAGAAAGCAACGGCAAAAAGAAAGCCCCCGGCTGCGGCTCCCGGGGGCTTCTTATCTGAGTTGTGTGGAGCGCCGTCTGTGTGGCGACGGCTCGGAGGCTATGACTCTGCGGCCCAGCCACGCCTCCGAACCTTGTCGCCTAGTACGGCGCGCCCCTTGCAACCCACAACCTGGCGTCCGGCGCAGGTGCAAGGTGGACTGACTATAGAACGGCCCATGGGGACCGTCAAGTAGCTCGGTCAAGTGATTTTGGTTTTGGCTTCTTGACCTTCTTTTCCCTGCGGACATGCCCTTTTAGGGGGATGCCCGAAAGGCCAGACTTGCCTACGAGTGAAGTATGGCTTTTACTTCCCGTGAGGCCGCCATGCCCCGCAACGCTGCCAAACAGACGCGTCGCACCCCGTCCCAGGGCAATCGCCTGGGCGAGCGGCTGCGTCAGCTTCGTGTCGCAGCCGGCATGACGCAGACGGATCTGGCGGGCGATCGCTTCTCGAAGGAGTACGTCAGTCAGATAGAGCGCGGGAAGACCAGGCCCACCGACGAGACGATCGAATGGCTCGCGCAGCAGCTCGGTGCCGACCCGACCTACCTGGAGCGCGGAGTCTCCGCCGACGAGCGTGGCCGCGTGGAAGCCCTGCTCGCCCGGGCGGACGCGCTCTCGCAGGCGCACCATTACGACGAGGCGGTCGAGGAGTACGAGAACTGCAAGACCGCCGTCCTCGCGACGGGCGCCGTCGAGCTCGAGGCTCGCCACCTGTCCGGCGAGGCGTGGGCCCGCATGGAACGCGGCGAGGTGCGTGAGGCGATCGAGCTGCTCACGCGCGCACGCGCGTTGACCGAGAACCCCGAGTTCTCGGCAGTCGACCAGGCGGACATCCTGTTCCGCCTCGGCGTCTCCCGGTACAAGCTGTCCAGCATCGCCACGGCCGTCGGGCTGTTCAACGAGGCGCTCACGCTCGCCGAGAGCTCCGAGTTGCCGTGCGACCTGCTCCGCTCGGACATTCTGGGTTGGCGCTCCCGGTGCTATCGCCGGCAGCGCGACCTCGAGGCCGCGCGAGAGGACGTCGAGCGGGCGCTCGAGCTTGCGCAAGCGCTGGACGACCGCCGCACGATGGCGAACGTCTACTTCCAGGCGTCGCTCGTGTCCGAGCGCATGGGTCACTGGGTACTGGCGCGCAACTACGCCGAGCGCGCGAAGGCTTACTACGAACAGCTGAACGACGAGCGCAACGTGGGTCGCCTGCTGAACAACCTGGGCGGCCTGAACCTGATGCTCGACAAGCCGGCACAGGCGATCGAGTGCCTGAAGGCCTCGTTCAGCGCTGCACTCGAGGTCGACAGCACGGAGGACGCCGCGCAGGCCGCGGGGTCGCTCGCGAGTGTTCATCTACGTCTCGAGGAGTACGACCAGGCCGAGCAGCACGCGCGCCACTCGCTCGAGCTGCTCGACAACAGGGTCGACTGGCTCCACGAGATCGGCCCGACCCAGCTCGTGCTCGGTCGGGCGTTGCTGGAGCAGAACCGCCTCGACGAGGCGGATCAAATGTTTCGTGCCGCGGATTCGAGCGCTCAACAGCTCGAGTCCTCGAGCCACCGCGCGGCCGCGTGGATCGCCCTCGGCGATCTCGCTGCCCGCCGCGGAGACGACGGCGAAGCGGCACGCCTATATCGAAGCGCAGCAGAAGCGCTTCAGGACGTTCGGTTCTAGGCCGATAAGGAGGTGAATATGAACAGAGCTCGACTCATTTTCCTGCTTTGCTGGGCCATCGTGATCGCCTCGTACGCGGGAGCCTTCCTGCGGTTCAAGAGCTATCACGGCGGCAGCTGGTCTGACGGTCACTAGCCCGGCGTGAGGCCGCGCGCGTGCGGGAGTCCGGGAGGTCCCGGCTAGACTCACGCCCCGTGCGCATCGCGATCCTCGTCGCCTGCGTCGTTCTAATCGACGCGGGGTTGTGGATCGCCGAGCCGAACGAACCGTTCAGCGGCCTCCGCCGGATCTCTCCAGGGGTTACTAAGTCGGCCAGGTAAGGACGTGGCCATCGTTCCCGGTAACGGCGACCTCGCCGCCGGGCCGGTGCGCTACTCGTTCCTCGTGGTCAGGCGGGACGCTCGCGTCGTTGCACAGCCCCGCGCCCGTGTCTGGGTTGCGCGGTCGCGGCGGGCCCAGCCGTTTCAGCAGGCGACGGCCGTGCTCCAGCCGGTCGGCATTCCGGGGGTCTCTCCGCCGGCAGAGGCGAACGTGACCTCGATCTACGTCGTGCACCTGAACGCGGCGGCGCCGGGAACCTACTGGCTCGTCGCGGAGCCGCTCGCGGAAAGCGGATTCAGGCGATCGGGGCGATCGACGTGAAGGCGCGCACGACCTCCGTCTCGGTGGGGGCGAGAGCACCGGCCTCGCGCACGCCCACCGTGGGAACCGCGGCCCTGACTGCGCTGACGACCAGGCAGCCGCCGGACCACGCCCTGCTGCGCCACTCCGTGTCGGAGTCGCTCGCCGCACGGGCCCCGTTCGTGGTCACCTTCGCCACGCCGCGCTTCTGCGTCAGCCGCACGTGCGGACCGATCGTGGACGTGGTCGATGCCGTGCGTCGGAGCTTCGAACCGCAAGGGATCCGCTTCAGCCTCTCGAGCTTGCTCGGGCTCTACATGGTGTGGAAGATCATCCGGACGCCGGGCGAGCTGTAGGGTTGAGGGTGTCACTTCATTTCTTAAAGTAAGGAGGCGAAGATGGCGGAGAACGGATACGCGAAGCCGGTGCTGGTCACGACCGACTGGCTCGCCGACAACCTGAGCGACGAGACGATCGTCGTGGCCGAGGTCGACGAGAACACCGACCTCTACGACGAGGGTCACATTCCCGGCGCGGTCAAGCTGCACTGGCGAGACGATCTTCAGGATCCGGTCGAGCGCGACCTGGTCGACAAAGACGCGTTCGAGCGGTTGATGGGCGAGCGCGGGATCTCGAACGACACGACTCTCGTCGTCTACGGCGACAAGAACAACTGGTTCGCCGCCTACGCCTACTGGTACGTGAAGATCTACGGGCACCAAGACGTGCGGATCCTCGACGGCGGGCGCCAGAAGTGGATCGACGAGAACCGCGAACTGACCACCGATGCGCCGGAGCTCGCGCAGGCGACCTACCAGGCCTCCGACCGCGACGAGACGATCCGCTCGCGTCGCGACGCAGTTCTCGGGCAGATCGGCGAGCAGTCCAAGGCGCTGGTAGACGTGCGCAGCCCGCAGGAGTTCTCCGGCGAGCTGATCGCGCCGCCCGGCTACGAGCAGGAGGGCGCACAGCGAGCAGGCCACATTCCGACTGCGGAGTCGATCCCGTGGGCATCCGCTGTGCAGGACGACGGCACGTTCAAGCCCGCGGACGAGCTGCGCCGGCTCTATGAGGGCAAGGGCGTCACGGGCGACAAAGAAGTGACCGCGTACTGTCGGATCGGCGAGCGCAGCGCGCACACCTGGTTCGTGCTCCGCGAGCTACTCGGCTACGACGAGGTCAAGAACTACGACGGATCCTGGACGGAGTGGGGCAACCTCGTGGACGTCCCGATCGAGAAGGGCTCCTAGCTCGCCGATTCGCTTCTTGGTCACCGTCGTGCCAGACTGGACCTCAGTACGGCGTGCATCGATGAACATAGGGGGTTAAAGCAGGGGAGTCACAGCCGGCCGCGAACCCCCGCGGTAGTCCTCCGCCGAACAGCTTTGACGCTTCGGCGGGCCTAGCTCCTCCTCTCCCCTGACAACGGCGGCGGCTCGATTGTCGTCGCCGTGCCTGCGTCCTGGCCGGCGGCGCTCACAGCCCGGCGGAGCCGGGCTCCCAGCGACCCCCCAGAACACAGGCCGTGCCTGCGTCCTGTTGGTGTAACGGGAATAGGCTCGAGGCGCACGTCGTCTATAGACGAAAGCGCTGCAGATGCCTACCCTTCCCGGAACCCCGGAGGTGGAGCCGCCCTGACCGTCAATTCGCAGACCGTCAAGCTCACCGATCTCGCCGCATGCGGCGGCTGTGCCGCCAAGTACTCAGCCGCACGGCTGGAGCAGTTGCTCGCCGGGCTCGTGCCCGCCGAGGCGGAGAACCTGCTGGTGGGCCTCGCGCCGGCGGACGACGCGGCCGTGTACCGCCTCGACGACGAGCGGGCGCTCATCTTCACGCTCGACTTCTTCCCGCCGATCGTCGACGGCGCGGCGGACTACGGCGCGATCGCGGCCACGAACGCGCTGAACGACGTCTTTGCCATGGGCGGCACGCCCCTGCTCGCGCTCTCGATCGCCGCCTTCCCGGAAGAGCTCCCCATGGAGATGCTGGCGGAGATCTTCGCCGCAGCCGACAAGCAGGTTCGAGCGTCAGGCGCGCTGCTCGCCGGAGGACACACGATCCGCGACGCCGAGCCGAAGTACGGCCTCGCAGTGATCGGCACCGTTCATCCCGACGGGATCTGGCCGAAGAACGGCGCTCGGCCTGGAGACACGCTCTACCTGACGAAGCCGCTCGGGACGGGCCTGATCATGACCGGCCACAAGCAGCAGCTGATCGGCTCCCAGCAGCTCGAGCGCGCGATCCGCTGGATGCGGACGCTGAACAAGGACGCGGCCGAGGTCCTCCGGGCGCACAACCCGAACGCAGTCACGGACGTCACCGGCTTCGGCCTCTTCGGGCACGCGCACGAGGTCGCCTCCCGCAGCGGCGTGAAGCTCGTGCTGGAGTGGGAACGGATGCCCGCGATCGACGGCGCCCTCGACCTCGCGCGCAAGGGTGTGCTCACGAGCGGCGATCCGCGCAACCGAGACTTCGCAGCCGCGCACGTCTCGCTCAACGGCGCGCCCGAGGCGATCGAAGCGCTCGGCTACGACCCGCAGACCGCGGGCGGGCTGCTCGTCACGTTTCCCGCCGAGCAGGGCCCGGTGGTCGAGGCCGAGTTCGAGGCTCGGAAGCTGTTCATCCGCAGGATCGGCCGCGTAGAGGAGGGCTCCGGAGTAACCGTCGCCTGATGGGGGGAGTACCTCGGTGAAGCGAGGGATGATTCACGGGCGGTTTCAGCCATTCCACAACGGCCACCTCGAGTACCTGAAGGGTGCAGCCGCGGGCTCGGACGAGATCTGGGTCGGAATCACCAACCCGGACCCTGCGCGCATCAAGCCCGAGGCCTCCGACCCGCTCCGGCACCTGCCCGAGTCCAACCCGTACTCCTACGCTGAGCGCCTGCTGATGGTCAAGGCGGCAGCGCAGGACGCCGGCATCGAGCTCGCACGCATCCACGTGATCCCTTTCCCGGTCAACGAGCCGGAGCTCTGGTCCGCCTACGTCCCCGAAGACGTGACGCAGTACATCCGTCTCTTCTCCGACTGGGGCGACACGAAGCTCGAGCGCCTACGAGAGGCCGGCTACGAGGTTGTCGTGCTCGACGAGGGCGCCTCGAAGGAGGTCTCCGGAGCCGATGTGCGCTCGGCGTTGCGGGACGGCGGCGAGTGGCAATCCCTGGTTCCGCCTGGGGTCGTACGCGTGATCCAAGAAGAAAACGTTATGCGGGCGTAAAACTGGGGTAACTAGAACCCCGACTGCGGCGTCTTCAATGACGACGGGAAGCAAAGCCATGGGGGTGTATTGAATGCGCAGGCTCTTTCTTCCCATGCTGGCGCTCGCAGCGCTCTGCGTGGGATCAATCGCGTCGGCCAGTCCGACGGCGACGAAGGCAGTCAAGATCACGCGGTCCGCGTTTTTGCCGAAGACCGTGACGATCAAGACCGGCGACGCCGTCAAATGGACTAACACCGACACGATCAATCATCAGGTCGTCTCGAACAACGGGTCGTTCGTCTCTCCGGTGCTTGCACCGAAGAAGACGTACACCAAGGCGTTCAGGACGTCCGGTACGTATCGCTATCACGACGGGCTCCATCCCACGCTGACGGGAACGGTCAAAGTCACCGGCCCACCGCCGGCAGTGACGATCGGAGCTTCGCTGCCGATCATCCTCTTCGGGCAGCAGGTCAGCCTCTCCGGTCAGGTCTCGAGCAAGAAGGCCGGTGAGAGCGTGACCGTCTACCGGCAGCCGTATGGCCAGGCGTCTTTCCAGGCGCTGCCGGCGGTCCTGACGTCGACAGACGGGTTCTGGCAGATCTTTGACGCACCGCGGCTCCTGACCAACTACCAGGTCAAGTGGAAGGGCACGACCAGTGCCACGATCTCGGTCTCGGTCAAGCCACGGATCAAGTTCGCGAAGATCACTCGCGGACGGTTCGGCGTGCACGTCTACGGCCAGAACAGCTTCAGCGGGCGCTGGGTCTACATCCAGCGGCTGTCGCGTTTCGGCCAGTGGGTGACCAACCGGAAGGTGACGCTCGGCTCGAATTCAGGCCGCGTGTTCAAGCTCCGGCTGCCGCGCGGGCGCTCGACGCTGCGCGTCTTGATGACGGTGAACCAGGCCGGCGCTGGTTATCTCGACGGCGAAAGCCCGAGCATCAGGGTTCGGCGCCGCTAGGCGCTGACGGCGCTGCGGACGGCTGCGCGGGCCAAGCCCGCGCAGCCTCTAGGCGGCGCCGCCAAGTCGGCGCCTAGGGGTCAGCC
>JALYTD010000080.1 GCA_030854475.1 Actinomycetota bacterium | reverse complement strand
CGCACAGCAGATCGTCGCCATCTGCGCGGACGAGGAGATCGAGGTCGAGGAGCTGCTGAAGCGTGGCGCGATCCCGTGCCTCGTCGCCACCTCCTCGCTCGAGCTCGGGATCGACATGGGCGCGGTCGACCTCGTCATCCAGGTCGAGTCGCCGAAGTCGGTCGCCCGCGGGCTCCAGCGGATCGGCCGGGCCGGTCACGAGCTCGGCGCCGTCTCGAAAGGACGCATCTTCCCGAAGTTCCGCGCCGACCTGCTCGAAGCCGCGGTGGTGGCGAAGCGGATGCGCGAGGGCCTCATCGAGGAGACGACCATCCCGCGTAACCCGCTCGACGTGCTCGCACAGCAGATCGTCGCCATCTGCGCGGACGAGGAGATCGAGGTCGAGGAGCTGCACAGGCTCGTCCGGCAGGCGTATAACTTCGCCGACCTCTCGCGCGTCCAGCTCGAGAACGTGCTCGACATGCTCGCCGGCCGCTACCCGTCGGACGAGTTCGCCGAGTTGCGGCCGCGGATCATCTGGGACCGCACGGGGGGAGTCGTGCGAGGGCGGCAAGGGGCGCGGCGGCTGGCCGTCACGAACGCAGGCACGATCCCCGACCGAGGCCTGTTCGGCGTCTACCTGGTCGGCGACGGAGGCCGGGTCGGTGAGCTCGACGAGGAAATGGTCTACGAGGCGCGCGCGGGCCAGACGTTCCTGCTCGGCGCCTCGACCTGGCGCATCGAGGAGATCACCCGCGACCGCGTGCTCGTCTCGCCGGCTCCCGGGGTGCCCGGAGCAGTGCCGTTCTGGCGCGGCGAGGGAGTGGGGCGGCCGTACGAGCTCGGCGAGGCGGTCGGAGCGGTCTCACGCGAGCTCACGGCGATGCCGGAGAAAAGGGCTCTCGAGCACCTGGTGAAGGAACACTCTCTCGACGGGCGCGCCGCCCAGAACCTGCTCACCTTCCTCTCTGAGCAGGCGGCCGCGACGCGCGCGGTTCCCAGTGACCGCACAATCGTGGTCGAGCGCTTCCGCGACGAGATCGGTGACTGGCGGCTCTGCATCCTCACCCCGTTCGGCGCGCGCGTCCACGCTCCGTGGGCTCTGGCGCTCGGGGCGCGGCTGCGCTCGACGCTCGGCATGGAGACGCACGCAATCTGGTCGGACGACGGGATCGCGATCCACCTGCCCGACGCCGATGCCGCGCCCCCCACCGAGGACGTCGTGATCGACCCGGAGGAGATCGAGGAGCTGGTGGTTCAGGAACTGGGCGACTCGGCGCTCTTCGGCGCACGTTTCCGCGAGAACGCTGCGCGGGCCCTGCTGATCCCGCGGCGGCGGCCCGACCAGCGCTCGCCGCTCTGGCAGCAACGGCTGAAGGCGCAGGGCCTCCTGCAGGTCGCGCGCCGCTACCCGGCGTTTCCGATCATGCTCGAGACCTACCGGGAGTGCCTCCAGGACGTGTTCGACCTGCCGGCCCTGAAGCGGCTCCTGCAGGGGCTCAGGACACGGCAGATCGACCTCGTCGACGTCGAGACGCCGTCGGCCTCGCCGTACGCCTCGTCCCTGCTCTTCGACTACGTCGCGACGTACATGTACGAGGACGACACGCCTCCGGCGGAGCGGCGCGCGCAGGCGCTTTCGCTCGATCGGGACCTGCTGCGTGAGCTGCTCGGTCAGGAGGAACTGCGCGACCTGCTCGATCCCGACGCCGTCGAGGAGGTCGAGCGCCAGCTGCGCGGCGACCCACGCAACCCCGACGAGCTGCACGATCTCTTGCGGCTTCGCGGAGATCAGCGCATCGGCGAGTTCGACGAGGCGCACGCGGCGGTTTTGGAGACCGAGCGCCGAGCAGTGCGCGTGCGCATCGCCGGCGAGGAGCGGCTGATCGCAGCGGAAGACGCCGGCCGCTACCGCGACGCGCTCGGAGCGATGCCGCCGTCCGGGCTGCCGGACGCGTACCTCGAGGGCGGGGACGACTCGCTGCGCTCGCTCCTACGGCGTTACGCGCGCGGCCGCGGACCGTTCACGACAACGCAGGTGAGCGAGCGCTTCGGCCTGGACGTCGAGCCGATGCTGCGCGAGCTGGAGCGGAGCGACGAGCTCGTTCGCGGCGAGCTCCGGCCGGGCGGAACCGAGCGCGAGTGGTGCGATCCTGACGTTCTGCGCCGGCTGCGGCGAGCCTCGCTCGCGGCGCTGCGCAAGGAGGTGGAGCCCGCCGAGCAGGCGGCGCTGGGGCGCTTCCTCCCGAGCTGGCACGGGATCGACCGCAGGGCGACCCTGCGGGAGGCGCTCGTGCCGCTGCAGGCCCTGCCCTTGCCGGTGGCGCTGTGGGAGTCCGAGGTGTTGCCGCGCCGGGTCCCGGGCTACACGCCTTCGAAGCTCGACCAGCTCTGCGCCTCGGGCGAGGTCGTGTGGGTGGGCGCGGGCCTCGATCGCGTGGCGCTGTACTTCCGCGAGGACGCGCCGGTGCTCGGCCAGGCCGCGGGCGCGGACCGGCCTGAGGGAGAGGTGCACGACCAGCTGCGCGAGGCGCTCGGCAAGAGCGCGCTGTTCTGGTTCGACCTACTCGCCGAGACCGGACTGGAGTCCGAGGTCGCGCTGCCCGCGTTGTGGGACCTCGTCTGGGCAGGCGAGGTCACGAACGATGCCTGGCAGCCGCTACGGGCGAAACGGCGCTACGGCATGCCGAAGACAGAACGACGGCCGCGGCGGTTTTCGCGCCGTCGCGCGACCGAGATCACGGCCACACAGGGGCGCTGGTCGCGCACGGAGCGGCTCTTCGAAGGCGAGCCCGACCGTCGCGCCCTGGCGGAGTTGCTCCTCGAGCGGCAGGGCATCGTCGCGCGTGACGGAGTTCGCGCAGAGGGGATCCAGGGCGGGTACGGGGCGGTGTACGGTGAGCTGAAGGCGCTGGAGACGCTCGGACTGTGCCGCCGCGGCTACTTCGTCGAAGGTCTCGGTGGCGCGCAGTTTGCACTCGGCGGCGCTGTCGAGCGGCTGCGCGAGCTACGGCCCAGGGACGGCGAGGAGCCGGAGCCGTTGGTGATCGCCGCCGCCGACCCGGCTCAACCATACGGCGCGGTTCTGCCATGGCCGAAACGGGCCGGCGCTAGAGCGGCCCGTGTCGCGGGAGCTCACGTGGTCTTGCTGGGCGGCGAGCCTGCGCTCTACGTCGAGCGAGGAGGCCGCTCTCTGGTCCCGCTGCGTGAGCCCGACGCGGAGTGGCTGCGCCCCGCGCTCGCCGCTCTCGTCGACCATGTCAAGGGCGGGGGTCGCAAGCGCCTCGCGGTCGAGCGCTTCGACGGCGAGCCTGTCACCGACGGCGAAGTCATGCCGCTGCTGCTCGAGGCCGGCTTCCTCGCCGGCCCGCGCCGCGCAGTTCTGCGCCCTTAACGGCCCCAGCCCTCGTGCGGCTCGCGCCGGCCGGTCTCGGAGTGCCAGCACTCACGTAGCTCCTCGCAGACGCCGTCGGCGTCGAACCGCAGCATCAGGATTCCCGGGAGCGTGAAGTCGCCCTCGTCCGCGTCGATTCCCGTTGCCCACCACTCGACGGCGACTCGACGGCCGTCTACGACGGGGGCGCCGAGGCGTACCCGCACGTCGCGTTGGGTACCCGCACCACGACGCCAGTACGCTCGAATCGCATCGGCGCCAACGTGCGGTTCCCGAAACGGGCTCGACCGGTAGACGGCGTCGGGCGTGAACAGCGCCACGATCGCTTCCTCGTCCGCCTGCTCCCACGCTCGCGCGTAGGCGTCGATCCATTCGCCGGCGTTCATGACTCGACAGGCGCGGCATCGTCGTAAAGCGCGCCGAGGACGAGGCCGAATAGGAGATGGCGCACCGTTGCCTGAGCGAAGGCGCTTGGGTTGAAGAGCAGCGGAGGCACGCCTTCCTGCCCCCGCGCCGGGTGGTACCGGTCGACGAAATAGCTAAGCGGGTACAGCGTGAAGTGCTCGACGAGCGCGAAGCCGACCGCGAGGCGGCGCGGCTCGATACGCGTGCGTCGCCGTAGGGCGTCGAACGCGAGGCCGAAGACGGCACCATTAGCAGCATGCAACACAAACCCAGCGGCCCGCCACCGACGCCCACGGGTGACCGCCTTGCCGAGCAGGGCGATGTCGGAGTAGTCACAGCGGAACAGGCGCTGGTCGAGGGGCTCGAGCAGGCCCCACGTGGTTGCTGCCACCGCGCCGGCGGCGGCGGCTCTCGTTCGTGCGGACATCGGTGCAGTCTGCCACCGGACGGCGCCTACACTCACGCCACGATGCCCGAGGGTGATGCCCTGCGCCGGGCGGCGCGCCGCCTCCAACCGCTCGTCGGCGAACGGGTCGAGGTCGAGGCGCCGCATCCGCGCGCGGCCGTGAAAGGGGTTGCGGACCGCCTCCAGGGCCGCCGGCTGCTGGGCGTCGAGGCGGTCGGCAAGAACCTGCTGCTGCGGTTCGACGGGGGCGTGACCTTGCGCAGCCACCTGCGCATGACCGGACGCTGGTCGGTCGTGCCGCGAGGCTCCTCCCGGCGAGGCAAGCCCTGGCTCGTGCTGCGTGGAGCCGAGCGGGAGGCGGTGCTCTGGAATGGGCCGGTGCTCGATTTCGATACTCGCCGGGTCGCGCGGCTCGGGCCGGACATCCTGGACGAGCCCCCGCGCTTCGACGCGATGCTGGCCAATTTGCGCCGCGCCGACCAGGGTGGCTCGGTGGGCGAGGAGCTGCTCAACCAGCGAGTGGTCGCCGGGATCGGGAACCTCTGGAAGGCCGAGGCGCTCTGGCAGGCACGTCTCTCGCCGTGGTGCCGGCTCCGCGACGTCTCCGACGATGACCTCCGCGCCACCCTTCAGGCGGCCCACGAGCTGATGCGCGACTCCGTAGAAGGCCGCCGTGAACGGAACGCCGTCTACCGGCGAGTGGGTCGTCCTTGTCCACGTTGCCGAGCGAAAATTCGCTCCCGAGGCCAGGGCGACGACAACCGCATCGCCTACTGGTGTCCTAACTGCCAACGAGGCGGTGCTTGGGACGCCGCAGCCCGATAAACCCGGCTCGTGGCACCGGCGGCGTGCCGCGAATGTGAACGCGATAAGTAGGAGAGGACCCACCAAAGGCGTAACGGCTACTCGTGGCCGTGCGCGCACCGCACCTCTATCGATCCCTGCGCTGCTTCTGCCTGGGCGCGTTCGCGCTGCTTACGCGCGACCTCGAGGAGGGCAATGACCTACCCTTCTCGTTCGAGGAGCATTCGTCGCCCGGTCGGCCCGCGTTTCACGAGTACCGCCCCCTCGTGCGCTCGTACGTCGAGGCTCGTACGGAGCGGCTCGCGCAGATCGGCGATGCCACCGTGGCGCTCGAGGAGCTTCGCCGCGAGCCGGCGGCTGCGATCTACGCGCGCGCACATGCCGGCTCGAAACCGAACGAGACCGACGCCTTGTTCCGAACCGTGCTGCTGCCGCTGGTCGAAGACGTCGCGGAAGGGTGCGGCGGCTTCGACTGGAGCGACGAGGCGTTCGACCGCGCCTACGGCGAGCTGGAGCGCTCGCTGTTCGGTGAGCGTCGCGCCTACGCCGCTGTCGCCCCGCTCGTGGGGCTGTCGACCGGAGCGCAAGTCGAGCTTGGCGACGGCATCCGGGTTCGTGTGGCTGCGGCCGGTGAGCTCGCGGCCCACTGGCCCGAGGCGAACGGCTTGCTGCCGGCGCGCTTCGGCCGTGAGACCGACCGACTTTGCCTGCTCGAGCTCGAGCGTCCGCTCGAAGGTGGAGACGGCGAGCCGCCGGACGCGCCGGGCGAGCTGGCTGACGCGGTCACCGCGCTGCGGCTCGCGACCGCCGCGCCGATCGCAGCCGGGCCGGTCCTGTTCGAGCGCCTCGACTGGCGACCGTACGGGATCCGCCCGGTGCTCCCGATCGCGGCAACCCAGCCCGATGGGGAGCCCACACGCCTCGATGCGTTCAGGGCGCGGCTGGCGCGCGACCTGCTCGTGCGGATCGGCGCTGCGGACGAGGATCCCGACCTCGCCGAGGCGCTCGACCGGTGGGAGCTGTCGCTGTTCGCGGCCGAGCCGTTCCGCTCCGAGCAGCTGCGCGAGTCCCTCGTGGCGCTTCTCGGTGGCACGGACGGCCTCTGGGCAGCCGCCCTCCGGGCTGCGCTCCTCCTTGGCGAGACGGGGAGCGACCGTGCCGAGCAGCTCGCGGTACTGCGTGCCCTCTCGGCCGGCGAGACGGCGGCGGAACAGGCCGGAGACGCGGTTCGCCGCGCTCTCGTGGAGGCGTTGCTTCACGGCGAGCGCGCGGCGCTCGTCCGCTCCCTCGACGAGTCGCTGATCGGCCTGCGCCCGCGGCCTACCGGCTACTTCGCCGCTCTGGCCTCTTAGGCGTCGCTTGCGATGCCGACTGGAGGCCGTGCCGGCTTTGCCGGCGCGGCCGTCTAAACAGGGCCGGTAAGAAACCTCGGCTTCGCCGTGTTGGACGCGGCACCTAGAGGTTGGGGGGCGATTCCTCGGTCGGCACCACGGCCGCGCCGGGGCACCGTGTCTTCTGCGACACGGATACGTGCACTTCGGCCTGCTTGTCGTCGAGCGCCTTCCAAGCGTCGTGGACGCGGACCGGTAGGCAGCCGATTCGCTTGTCGCCGTCGTAGATGACGAACAGGTCGACGAGATCCTCGGCTGGGAGCGTCTGCTCGGCCGAGAGGCCGGGCGCGATCTCGTCCTTCGAGCGCTCGCTCCCGAAATCGCACCTGTAGTTGTCGCACCACTTCACGACCACTGCGCGGCCGGTGTCGTTATGGATCCGCGCCCCCAGTTTGTCGCCGGTGTCGCCCCAGATCGCCAGCGCGATGAGCGCGGCGATGTACGCCAGCACGCCGAGCGCGCCGATCGCGACCCCGGCACCGATCCAGAACTTCAGGCCGCGCGTGATCGGAATCCGCGTGTGCTCCTGCGGCGCGGACAGGTCGGGATAGGGGTCGACCCAGGGCCGCTTGGCTCGTAGGGCATCCCGCCGCGTCGTCCCGCGGATGTTCTGCTTCACGGCGTAGACGAGATTTTCCCGAACGGCTCGGGCGCGGTCGTCGCGCAGGTCGGCGCGCTCGGCGAACTCCATCACGCGGCGAAGCCCTTCCGTGTTGCCTCGGTCAGCGTAGGCCTTTCGAGCGTGGTCGAGCCGCTTCAACGCTCCGTAGAGATCGTTCGCCTCGTAGCGGCTACGCGCTTCGTTGAGCTCTTGCTCGGGATCGCGGGCCACCGGAGGCGCGAACGTAGCGTTTTTGGCACAAACGCGTGTGTCTCTCGCGAATGGTGCGCCGGTACCGTCGTCCGCATGGACGAAGCGCGACAGGTGCTCGAGCGGCTGCGGCGGATCGAGGCCCTCGAACGGGAGGGAGCAACTCCGCGCGCCCTGCTGGCCGAGGTGCGCGAGTTGCTTGCCGAGGCCGAGGCCTGGTTGGCCGTCGAGCGGGACGGCGTCGATCTCGCGTCCGAAGCCCTGGCCCGCTGCCGCGGCGCGTACGACGCCAGCGAGCTGCCGCTCGGCGCGTAAATAATGCGGCGTGGGTCCGATCACGCACTGGGACGAGGGCGAGCGCGAGCATGCGGAGGAAGGTGGGATCTCCGGCTGGTGGACCGACCTTGGAGAGGCGGCGGGCAGCGTCAAGATCGGTGTCCACCGCATCGAGGTCGATCCGGGTAAGCGCTCGACGCCGCTCCACATGGAGGGAGACGAGGAGGAGATCTTCTACGTGCTCGGCGGCTCGGGCCTCTCGTGGCAGTACGACGGTGAGGACTTCACGACGTACGAGATCGGCGCGGGCGACTGCCTCGTGCACTTGGCCGAGCAGGAGGCGCACAGCGTCGTCGCGGGACCCGATGGCATCGACGTGCTCGCCTTCGGGACCCGGACGTTGCCGCGGCTGACCTTCTTTCCCCGGATCAAGGGCGGGCGCATGGGCCCGGCCTGGGCGGAGGAGATCCCGGAGCACCAGTGGAAGCGAGAGGCGGCGCTGGGCGATCCCGAGCTGCCCGATCCGAGCCCGCGGCCGGGGCGGATCGTCAACCTCGCGGACGTGCCCGAGGTGGAGCGGGTGCATGCCGACATCGCGACCTGGTACCGCGATCTCGGCGACGCGGCCGGCTCCGTGCGGACCGGGATCAGCCACGTTCGCGTCGCGCCTGGGATGCTCAGCAATCCGCCGCATTGCCATTCGGTCGAGGAGGAGCTCTTCCTCGTGCTCGAAGGTGAGGGCGTCTGCGTGCTCGGTGACGACGAGCACCCGATCCACCCCGGGAGTGTCGTCTCGCGCCCGGCGGCGACGCGTGTGGCGCACTCCTTTCGGGCCGGCGCCGACGGTCTCACCATGCTCTTCTACGGCACGCGAGAAGACGGCGACATCGCGTACTACCCCAGGTCGAACAAGATCAACTTCCGCGGCGTCGGAGTGATCGGCCGGATCGAGAAGCTGGATTACTGGGACGGCGAGGAGTAAGAGCTACCAGGCGCGAATTTCCCTGGTGTCGTGGAGAAAGAGACTAAGCTCACAGAGATGCGCGGGCTACGCCCAGAGCTGCGCGCCGTCTACGACCTTGCCTTGTCGGCCCAGGGCGCGCATGAGATAGGCGATCTTCTCGATCGCATCTGCAAGAGCGTCGCAGAGACGTTCGGCTTCGAGCGCGCCGGGATCTCACGCTACGTCCCGGAGACCGAAGAGATCGAGCTGCTGGCCGCCCGCGGCATCGCCGTGGAGGCGGTTCGCGAGCTCTCTCCGGCGATCTCCGACTGGCCCTTCCTGCGTCGAGCGCTCGAGACGCGCGACATCGTCCTCGTCGAGGACGTCAAGTCGGATCCGTCCATGCCGGAAGGCGTCGCCGAGGAGTACGGCGTCCGTTCCGTTCTAGCGCTCCCGCTGATCAGCGGCGACCGGTGCCTCGGGTTCCTGAGCGCCGACCACGGTGGAAAGCCCTTCACGCTCGACGACACGGCGGTCGCGATCCTGCGGACGATTGGCGCGCTCGCGGCTTCCTTCCTCGAAAAGGCGCTCGTCCACGAGGAGCTGAAGCGGCTCGACAAGTTGAAGACGAACTTCCTCGAGCTCGCGTCGCACGAGCTTCGAACTCCGGCCGCCGTGATCTTCGGCATCAGCTCGACCCTGCATCGGCGTGGTGACCAGCTGCGGCCCGACCAGCTCGACGAGCTGCGCAGCGCGTTGTACGAGCAGAGCGGCCGCATGCGCCAGCTCGTGGAACAGCTGCTCGACCTCTCGCGACTCGAGGCCAGGGCAATCCGGATCAAGCCCGAGCCGTTCCCGGTCCGGCGCCGCATCGAGGATCTGGTCCTGATCGTGATCCCGGACCGCAGCGGCGACGTCGAGATCGCCGTCGAGCCGACGCTCCAGGCGACGGCGGATCCCGACGCGTTCGACTGCATCGTTTCGAACTTGATCGCGAATGCGATGAAGTACGGCGCGCCCCCAGTGACGATCCACGCCGAGCAGCGCGACCGTCATTTCCGGCTTTCCGTCGAGGACCGGGGCGGGGGAGTGAGCCCCGAATTCATTCCGCAGCTGTTCGAGCGATTCACCCGCAGCGAGGCGTCAGCTCGCACCCCGCAGGGCGCGGGTCTCGGGCTCTCGATTGCCCAGTCGTACGCCCAGGCGCACGGCGGCGAAATCGTCTACGAGAGTGCCGATCCGCACGGCGCGCGCTTCGAACTCGTTCTGCCGCGTTAATCGATCCTCCATTCAGCATCGCAAGCGACCCTTGGCGTCCGAAATCCCTGCAAGCATTGACGGAGGGTTTGGCTACGATGAGACGAAGAAAGGGTCTCGATGGGGCTTGCGCGCCTGCTTCCGCGTCCGGGATCACGGACGGAAACCTCGAAAGGAGTCACCGTGGGTAAGGTGATCGCCTTCGCCAACCAGAAGGGCGGCGTGGCGAAGACGACCACGACTCTCAATCTCGGCGTGGCATTCGCCGAGCAGGGGAAGCGTGTCCTCTTGGTCGACCTGGATCCGCAGGGCAACCTGACGATGAGCCAGGGCCTGAATCCCGACTCGATCGAGCGCTCGATGTTCGACGTGCTCGTGCACCGGGTGCCGATCCAGGAGGTCATCCAGCACACCGAGGTCGACCTGGCTGTCTCGTCGATCGACCTCGCCGGCGCCGAGCTCGCGCTCTCGAGCCTGATCGGCCGCGAGCGCGCCCTCGAGAAGGCGCTCGCGCCCGTGAAGGACAACTACGACTTCATCCTGATCGACACGCCGCCGTCGCTCGGCCTCTTGACGATCAACGCGCTCGTCGCGTCGAACGGCGTGATCGTGCCGGTGCAGTGCGAGTACCTATCGCTCCGGGGCTTGGTCCAGCTCGAGAACACGCTCTCGATGATCCGCGAGAACCTGAATCCTGCGGTGGAGATTCAAGGGATCCTGCCGACGATGTTCGACAACCGGACGCTGCACTCGCGCGAGGCGGTCGAGATCCTGCAGGAAAACTTCGGCGACCTCGTCTTCAACACGAAGATCCGCAAGACCGTCCGCTACGCGGAGGCTCCTGTGAAGGGAACCTCCGTGCTCAAGTACGAACCCACGGGTAACGCCGCCGAGGCGTACCGCGACCTGGCAAAGGAGGTGCTCAATGGCGCGTCGGCGCGCGAGCATGCGTGAGGGGCCGCTGGCCGAGCTGTTCCGCGCGACGGAGGCGGCACAGCGTCAGCAGGAGAAGGGCCAAGAGCCTGAGCAGAGCACCGCGCAGCCTGAGCCTCCTGAGCAGACGGTGGAGCACGTTCCCGATTTCAAGGAGCAGCCCGAGCCGGTGCGCGAGGAGCCGGTCGTCCAGGCCGTGCCCGAGCCAGAGCCGTTTCGTCCCGAGCCGGAGCCGACGCCTGAGCGGCTGCGCGCTGTCGAGCCCGAGCCTCCTCGGCTAGAGCCGCTGCCCGAGCCGCCGCCGCGTCTACACCACGTTCCGCGGGGCGACACCGCGGCCTACCTCGCGGTGATCCGCGTCGTCGGAGTCGGCGGAGCGGGTCTGAACGCGCTCGACCGGATGATGGACGCGGGGATCTCACAGGTCGAGTTCGTCGCGGTGAACACGGACATCCAGCAGCTCCAGATGAGCGACGCGCCGGTGAAGATCCACATCGGCCGCGAGCTGACGCAGGGGCTCGGGTCGGGCGCCGAGGCAGATCTTGGGCGCCGGGCCGCTGAGGAGTCCTACGACCAGGTCAAGCGTGCGCTGCGCGGGTCGGACATGGTCTTCGTGACCGCCGGCGAGGGTGGTGGAACCGGGTCCGGTGCTGCGCCCGTCGTGGCACGGATCGCGGGCGAGCTCGGTGCGCTCACGGTCGGCATCGTCACGACGCCGTTCAGCTTCGAGGGCACTCGCCGCAAGTCGACGGCCGAGGCCGGAGTCGAGGAGCTACGGAAGTCCTGCGACACCGTGATCGTGATCCCCAACGAGCGCCTGCTCGAGGTGCTCGACAAGTCGACGTCGATGCTCGATGCGTTCCGCGTCGCGGACGACGTCCTACGCCAGGGCGTCCAGGGCATCTGCGACCTGATCACGATGCCGGGCCTGATCAACCTGGACTTCGCCGACGTGCGGACGATCATGAAGGAGGCCGGCACCGCGCTGATGGGCATCGGGTTCTCGACCAGCGAGAATCGTGCGCGCGAGGCGGCTGAGCGGGCTCTGCGCTCGCCCTTGATCGACCAGACGATCGTCGGCGCGAAAGGCATTCTGCTCTCGATCGCGGGCGGTGACGACCTGTCGCTGTTCGAGGTCAACGAAGCGGCCGAGGTCGTCCGTTCTGCGGCGACGGACGACACGAACATCATCTTCGGTGCGACCGTGGACGAGCGTCTCAACGGCCAGATCTGGGTGACCGTGGTCGCGACGGGGTTCGACGGCCGCCGCGGACGCACCGGCCTCACGGCGCCAATCGGTGGCCGGAGCGAAGAGTCGCTCGAGCCGCCGAGCTTCCTGCTCGAGTAGCAGCGGGAACTGGTCGTTGCTACGGGCAGCCGCGCTTCTGCCGACCCGCCAGGGCGCCTAGGGCGCCATGCGCGTCCACATGGAACGCGAGCGTCACGGTGGCGGGCCGAAGCGTCGAGATCCGCACCATGCCGTCCAAACCGCGAGACAGGCAGCCCGTGGATGCGCGCCAGTACGGCGAGTGCCGCACCGCCAGCCGATAGAGGCCGGCGCGGTGGAGCCGTAGTTCGATCCGGGTCTGGCTCAGGCCGAGCACTGACGGAGCTCCCGGGCCGGTGAGCATTGGTCGCGGCCGCGGAACCTTGAAGACGGTCACGTGCTCGGACGAGAAAACCGGGCGCAGCCCTGACCGCCCGGTCCGTAACAGCGCCGCCTCGGCGCGTGCGCTGTAGTCCAGCGGTGCATCCGGGAGCACGACGTAACCGACCCCGAGGCCGCGCAGCCACTCGACGTACTCGTTGCGCACGAGGTCCGAGTAGAGCAGCTTGTTCTGCGGAAAGTCGTTCTGCCTGAACCACCCTCGCGCCAGCGGAATGCCGGCGCCGGGCAAGTAGACGGCATCCCAGTGGCCCGCCGTGTCCACGGCCTCGACGCGGTAGGCAGGCGTGAGGACAGCCTTGAGGTAGGTCGTGGCCGGGCGCCAGTACTCGCGGTGGGCAGCGGGGTCGCTCTCGCTCTTCACGAAGCTGAATGCGTACGGCGTCACGTTCCACGACAGCGCGAGCGCGAGCACGGGCACGCAGAAGGCCAATGGCCGCCAGTTCCGCAGCGACATCACGAGCACGAGTAGAGCGACAGATGCAAAGCGCAGCCGCGCGATGTTCTCGCCGAGCGACGACGGCACGAGGTAAGCGGTCAAACACGCCGCCAGGTACACGACGAAGACCCAGCGCAGGAGCCTGGCGCGCTCCTCCCGCCAGGCCAGCAGCGCACCGGCGAGGCAGAACGCGCACGCCGCTGCGAGCTCCTCGACCGAGAACGGGTACCGGCCGCCGTCGCGGAAGAGGCGCCAGAGCAGGACCTCCGCCGCGCCGAAGCCGACGATGATCGCCGCCGGGCCGACGAGGCGGCGGCGGTCGCTCCATCGTGAGACCCCGATCCCCGCCAGCACCAGAGCCAGGAGTAGGAACGCAAGCGGGCTCGCCGCGAGCGTGAGGGCCGCCAGAATCCCGAACCACCAGCGGGAGCCGCGCTGGAGCACGAGCAGCGCGAGGAGCGCCAGCGCGGTCCCGAGCGCGAAGGGGTACGCGCCCGAGAGCACTATGCCGCCCCAAAGGACGGCGAACGTCCGGCTCGACCAGCGGGCGGTAGTCCCCCACTCACGCCCGAGCAGCAGCGTGAAGGCGAGCGCGGCCGTCGCGATCGTCGCGACCCCGAGCAGCTTGATGCCAAGGAGGCCGGCCAGCGGGTAGTAGAGGAGGCTGTACGTGACGAAGCTGTAGCGGCCGGCGTACCAGAAGTTGTTCCACAGGGCGAAACCGTGCTGAAGGAAGACAGTCCGCTGGTAGACGTGCGCCGCAAGGTCGGTGCCGGGCGGGCCCAGCCAGACGAGGAGCGTTGCCGTCGCTGCGGCCGCTCCCGCGCAGGCGATCGCCTCTCGCGTGAGCTGGGTCGTCCGGTACACGCACGTCGCACCTTATCGATGCAGGTGGCTGAGGCCCTGCTCCAGCCCCGTAAGCTTCCGCACATGAAAGGCGCAGTCGCGGCCGGTCATCCGGTGACCGCCGAGGCGGGCGCCCAAGTGCTTGCCGACGGCGGTCACGCCGTGGACGCGTGCATCGCAGCGGGGTTCGCATCGTGGGTCTCGGAGAGCACGCTGACCGGGCCCGGCGGTGGGGGCTTCATGCTCGTGCACCGTGCCCAGGATCACGCGACACGCCTTCTGGACTTCTTCGTCGAGGTGCCGGGCCGAGGCTTGCCCGCTCACGAGCCTCGGGAGCTGGAGGCCGTCGACGTCGAGTTCGACCGCGACACGTCGCAGATCTTCCACATCGGCGGCGGGTCTTGCGCCGTTCCGGGCACGATCGCCGGGCTCGAGGCTGCGCACCGGGCCTTCGGCACGCTGCCGTGGCGTGAGCTCATCGCGCCCGCGGTCGAGGTGGCGCGGCGGGGCGTCGAGTTGACCCGTCCCCAGGCCTTCCTCCACGCGATTCTCGACCTGATCCTCCGCCACAGCGACGAGAGCCGCGCGATCTACGACCGCGAAGGCGCGCGCCTCGTCGCCGGGGACCGGCTCGCGATGCCTGATCTCGCGACCACCCTGGAGACCCTCGCGAGCGAGGGAGCCGACGCCCTCTACCACGGAGAGCTCGGGGCTGCCGTGAGCCGGCATGTTCGAGCCGCGGGCGGAGATCTCACGCGCGAGGATCTGGCGGACTATCGCGTGATCGGCCGCCGGCCCGTGCGTGTCGCTTTTCAAGGGCATGAGTTCGTCTCCAACCCCCCGCCGTCGTCCGGAGGCGTTCTGATCGGCTACGGCTTGCTCCTGCTCGACCGGCTCGGCATCGAGGGCCGGGCCGGCAGCGCGGAAGCGATCGCCGCGCTCGTCGAGGCGATGCGGGAGCAAACGCGCGTCCGCGAGGGACGGTTCGCGTCGGATCTCTACCGAGGCGGGCTGACCAAGCGTCTCTACGCCGAGCCGGTGCTTCGGGAGGCGGTTGAGCGCATGCGCCGCCGGGAGGGTGCGCTTCCCGAGCCTGTAGGCGCACCCGGGACGACGCACGTCTCCGCGGTGGACGCGGACGGAAACGCTGCTTCCCTGACCGTCTCGAACGGGTCCGGATCGGGGGTGGTGGTGCCCGGCACAGGCATCCACCTGAACAACATGCTCGGCGAGTACGACCTCAATCCGGCCGGCGGTGTGGCGAAGCCGGGACGGCGACTCACGAGCATGATGGCGCCCTCGGTCGTGCTGCGCGACGGCCGCCCGCGACTCGTCGTCGGCAGCGCCGGCTCGGTTCGGCTGCGCGGAGCGATCCTGCAGATCGTCCTGAACGTCGTCAACCACGGACTTGGTGTCCAGGAGGCGATCGAGCGGCCCCGCGTCCATCTCGAGGGTGCTCAGGTGCACTGCGAGGGCGGCGCCGATTCGAGGGAGCTCGACAGGCTGGCCGACTGGGGCTATGAGCTCGTGCGCTGGCAGCGACGGAACCTCTACTTCGGGGGCGCGGCAGGCGTGGAGCGGCGGGAAGACGGCACGCTCGCGG
>JALYTD010000070.1 GCA_030854475.1 Actinomycetota bacterium | reverse complement strand
CGCACTCGCGTCCTTCCGACCTCACCGTCTAGTGTCGATGAGGAGATCACGGCGACAGGTCGGAGTGGCCCCCTTGCCTCGCCAGAGTCCATTGGCCCGGGAACTCCCTTCTGACCACTCGTCCTCAACCGAGTCACTCTCGAGAGCAACGCCGCCAACCTGAGCCCGGGCTATGAGTATGGATGTGCTGCTTTCACCGGAGGACGTTGCGAGCCAATGCGGGCTCAGCCGTAAGGCCGTCTACCGCGCGATCGATCGCGGCGAACTGAAGGCCGCGCGGCTGTGCTCCCGCCTTCGAATCCGGCCAAGCGATGTGGAGGCCTGGGTCGAGGCCAATAGCGTGGCGCGGGTAAGGAATGCGCATAGCCTGACTCCGTCGGCGTTGTCCGCGCCGAGCGGTCTTCGTAGGCTTCTCGAAGAACGACACGGAGCGAAGGGAAAGTGAGCGTCCACAAGCGAACGCTTCCGAGTGGCAGAGCTGTCTGGTCGGTTCGCTGGCGGGAGAGCGAGCGCAACCGTGCCCGCGACTTCGACACGAAGCGCGACGCCGAGGCGTTCGACGCCGAGCTTCGACGTCGGCGACGGCTCGGCGAGCCCGAGCTTCTCGATGCTGGGCGCGAGACGCTCGCCGACTTTGCGCGAGAATGGTGGAGCGTCTACGCGGAACCGAACCTCGCGCGCAAGACGCGCAAGGTGTACGCGGACCTGTGGGGCAGGCACGTACTCTGCCGCTTGGGCGGTGCCGAACTCCGGCGGATCACGCCGGAGGTTGTCGAGTCATTCCAGGCGGAACTACGCAAAGCCGGCGTTGGCGACCCGACGATCCTTAAGACGCTCGCGCTCCTCCAGGGCATTCTCCAGCGAGCAGTCGTCTGGCGGCGTATTCAGTCCAATCCCGTCGCGGCGATCAAGAAGCCTTCGCAGCGGCGCAAGCGAGTGGTGCGTCCGATCGCGCCGCAGACGGTCGAGGCGCTTCGGGAGTCGCTGCTCGCCCGGCGTCGGCTTGGAGATGCGGCGCTCGTTTCGGTTCTGGCCTATGCGGGTCTCCGGCCGGGCGAGGCGCTCGCGCTTCAGTGGAGGGACGTCCAAGAACGGACACTGATCGTCGAGCGCGCCGTTGCCTTGGGTGACTTGAAGGAAACCAAAACGGGACAGACGAGGTCGGTTCGTCTGCTCGCACCGCTCGCCGCCGACCTGGCGGAGTGGCGACTTGCTTGCGGGCGACCCGCCGACTTCGAGCTCGTCTTTCAGACGCGCGCTGGGCGTCTTTGGGCGGATCACGATTGGCGCAACTGGCGGAAGCGTATTTTCACGCCCGCCGCAGAAGCAGCGGGTCTGGGCGGCTTTCGGCCATACGACCTACGGCACTCCTTTGTCTCATTGCTGCTCGCCGAGGGCAGAAGCGTGCTTGAAGTTGCGAAGCAGGCAGGCCATTCGCCGACCATGGCACTTGCGACCTATGGGCACGTCATCGAGGAGCTCGAGGGGGCGGAGAAACTTCCCGCGGAAGAGGTCATCCGCCGTGCGCGTGAAGAGCTCGTTCGCACCACGTTCGCACGGGAGAGAAAGCGTCCATCGACCAACAGCAGAGAGTCCCTGCAAATCCTGAAAAGCCCTCTGACGGACTCGAACCGTCGACCCCCTCCTTACCATGCGACTTTGGGGGCAATCGGTGGCAACCGGTGGCAACGAGATTTGGCTTGTCGAGGCGGTTTCTGGGCTTGAAACGATCGAACCGCTTGCGCCTCGTTGCGCCCTCGTTTTTCCACAACCTTTCCATCCTCTTCCCGCTACAGCGGTTTCGGTTCGCGACCTCTCACTCATGCGCCACCCCGTGCTGCTCGCGAACGGCGACAACGACCGGATGTTGCCGACGCCGAACACCCTCGACATGGCCCGGCGTCTACCGAACAACGAGGTGGTGATCTACCCGGACGCCGCCCACGGCGGAATCTTCCAGTACCACGAGCAGTTCGTCGAAAAGGCTCTCGAGCTCCTCGCGAAAGGGGGCGAGCGCTGTTAGCGTCCATGCCCTAGGACTGGGGGCACCAGATGCCTGACCTGCGATTGCGGGTCAACGGGCGCCAGGAGGTACTTGCTGTCCAGCCGCAGGTCAGTTTGCTGGACGCGCTGCGCGAGTACCTCGGGTTGACGGGAACGAAGAAGGGCTGCGACCAGGGCGCGTGCGGTGCCTGCACGGTGCTCGTCGACGGCGTGCGGATCCTTTCCTGTCTGACCCTGGCGGTGCAGTACGAAGGCCGCGAGATAACGACGATCGAAGGGGTCGACCATCCGCTGCAGGAGGCGTTCGTACGCAACGACGGCCTGCAGTGCGGCTATTGCACTCCCGGCCAGATCTGCTCGGCGATCGGGATGCTGGCGGAATACGCCACGGGAGCGCCCAGCGCCGCGACCGAGCATCTGGCCGCGACCGGCGGCGAGTTGACCGCTGTCGAGATCCGGGAGCGGATGAGCGGCAACATCTGCCGCTGCGGCGCCTACAACGGCATCGTTGCCGCGATCGAGGAGGTCGCGCGATGAAGACGTTCGCCTACCTCAGCGCTCCGGACGTGGACACTGCTCTGCGGTCGATCGCCTCCGAGCCGGGGGCAAAGTTCCTGGCCGGTGGCACCAACCTCGTCGATCTGATGCGCGAGGGCATCGAGCGGCCGGAGACGGTGATCGACATCACCCGGCTGCCCCTGGAGGGAATCGAGGAGCTTGCCGACGGGCGGCTTCGGATCGGGGCACTGGTGCGCAACAGTCGCCTGGCCGCGGACCCTCTGATTCGCGCTCGGTATCCGGTTCTGTCCCAGGCGATCTTGCATGGCGCCTCCGGGCAGCTTCGGAACATGGCGACGGTCGGTGGAAACCTGGTGCAGCGCACGCGCTGTCTGTACTTCTACGACGAAGCATCTGCGTGCAACAAGCGCGAGCCTGGCGCAGGCTGCGCGGCCCTGGAAGGGTTCAACCGCGGCAATGCCGTGCTCGGGACGAGCGACCACTGTGTGGCCACCCACCCGTCCGACATGGCGGTGGCACTCGCGGCGCTGGACGCCACCGTCGAGGTGAAGAGCGCGCGCAGCACACGGCGGATCCCGCTGACCGACTTCCACCGGTTGCCTGGCACCACGCCACACCTCGAAACCGAACTGGACGCCGACGAACTGATCACGGCCGTCGAACTTCCCGTCCTGCCGGTCGCGGCCAACTCCCGCTACCGCAAGGTGCGCGACCGAGTCTCGTACGCGTTCGCGCTGGTCTCGGTCGCCGCAGCGATGGAGGTCAGGGAGGACGGCAGCATCAGCGCGGTCCGCCTGGCGCTCGGCGGCGTCGCGACCAAGCCGTGGCGGGCGTACGAGGCGGAGCAGGTCCTGCTCGGAGCTGCGGCCACGGAGGAGACGTTCCGGCGGGCTGCGGAGGCAGAGCTCGCCTCCGCCACCGGCCTCTCCGGCAACGCCTTCAAGATCGACCTTGCGCGACGCACGATCGTGGCGGTGCTGAGCCGGCTGCTCAGCGACGGGAGCGCAGCATGACCGTCACCATCCGCCCGCCCAGCACGGAGCGCGAGGCGGATGACACTGGCCGTCCGGCCGTCGGCAGGCCGCTCGACCGCGTCGACGGCACGGCCAAGACCACCGGGGCCGCACGGTACGCCGCCGAGTTCTCCTACCCGGAGCTCGCCCACGCCGCCCTCGTCCACTCGACCGTGGCCCGGGGCAGGATCACCCGCATCGACAGCGCTGCCGCGGCCGCCATACCGGGCGTCATCGCCGTCCTCACCCACCACAACGCCCCGAAGCTGCGATCACCACGTCGCGCGAACATCGTCAGGGACCTCGGCCCGAGCGTCTCGGGAACGCCGGTCAACTATCTGAACACGGACGAGGTGCACTGGGACGGCCAGCCGGTCGCGGTGGTCGTCGCGGAGACCTCGGCGGCTGCGCACGAGGCGGCCGAACTGGTCGAGGTGGCCTACGAAGAACTGCCGTTCGCGGTCGACTTCGCGGCCGAGGAAAGGAAGGCCACGCCGGCGAAGGGCGA
>JALYTD010000065.1 GCA_030854475.1 Actinomycetota bacterium | reverse complement strand
TCAGCAGTCGGGAGAGTGAGTTGAGCGCGCGCATCACGCGCAGGCGCGCGGCGACCTCCGAGACGCCGAGCGACGCGGCGACCTCGCGGTAGTCGCGTTCCTCGACGACGCGCAGCTCGAGCGCCTCGCGCTGGCCGGCGGGCAGGGAGCCCACCGCCGAAGCGAGCTCCGGCTCGAGCGCGGCGGCGTCTGCGCGCCGCCCGAGCTCGTCGAGGTCGAGGTCGTACGAGCGCACCGGCATCCCGAGGCGCTTCCTCGCCCGGGTCTCCACGCGCTCGGCCTCGTGGAAACGGCGGAGCAGGTTCTTCGCGATTCCGAAGAGCCATGGCGCCGCGGAGCCGTCGGCCTCGTCGCGAAAGCGCTTCAGCCCGAGCGCCGCCTGGGCGAACGCCTCGGCGGTCAGTTCGGCGGCCACCGGCTCGGGTGCCCGCCCGCGCAGCCACCGGTACAGCGAGGAGCTGTGACGAAGGTAGAGCTCTGCGAACGCGTCCGGGTCGTTCCGCGCGTCGCGGATCAGCTGCGCGTCGGTTTTCATCGGTTCACCCTGTCTATGCAGGATCGCGAACTTCGCGTTTCGCGTAAGCCGGCTGCGCCCCGTCCGCGGAGAGCGGCTTAGGCGCTGGGTGTCTCGTCTTCGACGACGGCGGGCGCGGGGGGCGTCCCGTCCGTGGCCTCGGGTGTTTCGTCTCCGAGGACGGTGGATCCGGGGAACATCCCGTCCGTGCCCTCGGCACGTGCGGCCGCGCGCGCCTCTTTCTTCTGCTGCTTGCGCTCGCGCTTTTCTCTGACCGCCTGCTCGCGGTTCCGTTTCGCCGCAGTCTGTTGTCGCTTGGAGCTTGAGCTCATAAGCCTCCCTTTCGCTCGGTGTTCGAACCAACCCTATGCGTAGAAGCGGTGGTCACCTAGGGCTGGAAGTGAAGTACCGCAGTCAACCGCGGAAGGGTGATGGATCAAGCGACCTGGCCGGATCGATACTGGGGAGGCATTCGAGAGGCGCCCCCCTGCGGCGGGGCGAGGCTCGAAAAGTCACCGAAGGGCCCCGATGCGGCGGGGGCCATCGGAATCTACTGCGGCTCTCCTCACGGGAGAACACACAAACTGGGGCCGGGCGGCGGCCCCAGTTGTGTTTTACGGATTACCCCTCGAATAAGGGGGGTCCAACCCCTCGAATAAGGGTGTGCGAAACGAGGCGCCGCTCCGAATATGCAAAAACGCGATTCCGCCGTCTTGGCCGCAGAGACGGACGGGGCTCGCACTTCAGAGAGGGCGGCCCACGGGCCGCCCTCTCGGTTTCCGGCCATGCCCGAGCGTTCGCGCGCTAGCACACGCCATTCCGGCCCGTCAACCCTGTGTCTGACACCGGTTTTCGAGAGAGCGTGACAGGAAAGCGTGACCATTGATCCACAGGTGTCCGGTCGGGATGCCGGAGCTAGTGCGAGTGCGACTCCGCCACTTCGTCCATGTACGTGATCGAGGTGCGGCAGAGGTCGCCCGCGGCGTCGGGCTCGTAGTAGCCCATCCGCCACAGAGCAGGCGAGTAGCAATGCACGGAGGTCACCGGCAAGTCGTCGCCGACGTGGCGCATGCGGTGGATGTACGCCGCGTCGAAGTCGAACACGTCGCCGGCCCCTCGTAAGCGCTCGGTCAGCCGGATGTCGTCTCCCTCGAAGTGGAACCGGTCTTCCGCGAGCGCCCCGTCGGCGATGTAGACCGCGCCAGAGGAGAGGTCGTGATCGTGGAACCCCGTGTCCTGCGCGTTCAACCAGCAGATCAGCCAGACGTCGAGGTGCACGTCGCGGTGGAGCTGCGTGAAGTAGCGCTCTTCCGGGTCGTGGCGCACGAGGTGCTGCCAGAGCCGCGGCTCCCGCCCCAGGTCGGTCGCGAGCTGCGTGAGCTCGGGCCGCGTCAGGTCGCGGTCGGCGGGAATCCGGTCGAGCAGCCAGGTAGTCGTCTCGTTCATGACAGGAGCTTGGTCGGGTTGTCGCGGACCACGGCGTTCGCGCAAGCATCACCAAACGTCTGCACCTCCCGCAAGGTCAGCTGCTGATCGATCACCGGCGCGTCGCTCCCGTAGACGAGCTGGCTCACGCCGTAGGTCGCGAACGCGAGCTCGAACGCCCGCCGGCCGTAGGAGGACGCCTCAAAAAAAACGTTCGGCGACAGCGTGCTGCGAATGTCGACGCCGCGCGAGCGGAGGCGCTCGAGCTGGATCGGCCCCCCGCCGGCGAGGATCGCGAAGACGATGCGCACGCGAGGCCAGCGCTCCAGCCCCCGGGCGAGCCACGCCGCGTAGGCCGCCTGCATCTGAGCCGTGTAGTCGACGACGGCCGGCCACCACGGCGGGTCGCCCTCCCGCTCCTGCGCGGGGCCCGGGTGGACGAAGACCACGCCGTCTCGGGAGTCGAGCTCGTCGAAGAGCGCGTCGACTTCGGGCACTCCCCCCGCCAACCGGTCGGCCGCCACGCACGCGCCCACCGTGCCCTCCACGACCGCCTCGGCCGCGAGCGGACGGATCCGGCCGTCCGAAGCCGCGGCGAGCTCGAGGATGCCCTCGTGGTAGGCGTCGAACAGCTCCCGGCGCTCGTCGGCCGGCAGGCGCTCGATCCCCAGCGTCGGCTGGCAGGAGACGACCGCGACGTCGATTCCGGCCTCGTCGAGTGAGCGCAGGCGCTCGTCCAGCCGGTGCGCCTCGAGATCGACCTCATGCGGCCGCTCGCTCGCCAGCTCGAGTGTCCCGCCACGGAGCAACGGCGGTTCGCTGCGGCCACCCAGAGCCGCGATGAACGGCTCGGGCCACAGGTGCTGGTGGAAGTCGACCGCGGGCAGGCGCCCATCCTTGCAGCACGCAGGCATCTTGTGAGAGAAAAACGAGAACCGTAGACTCGCGGCCAGATGAATTCGCAAGCAGAGCAGGGGCAAAGCGGCGCGGCCGAGATCGTCTTCAAGAACGTGAGCAAGCGCTACCCGGGCCGGGGCGAGCACGCGGTCAGCGATCTCTCCCTCGTGATCCCGGCCGGGGAGATCTGCGTGCTCGTCGGGCCCTCCGGCGGCGGCAAGACGACCGCGATGAAGATGGTCAACCGCCTGATCGACATCACCGAGGGCGACATCACGATCGCCGGAGAGAGCATCGGGGGCCTGGACGTGATCGAGCTCCGGCGCCGCATCGGCTACGTGATCCAGCACGTGGGGCTTTTCCCGCACCAGAACGTGGCCGGAAACATCATGACCGTGCCCCGGCTGCTCGGCTGGCCCAAAGACCGCATGCGCGCGCGTGTGCGCGAGCTGCTCGAGCTGGTCGGCCTCGACCCCGACCAGGACGGCGACCGCTACCCGGCGGAGCTCTCGGGCGGACAGCAGCAGCGCGTCGGTCTCGCCCGCGCGATGGCCGCGGACCCGGCGGTGATGCTGATGGACGAGCCGTTCGGCGCCATCGACCCGATCACCCGCGAGCGCCTCCAGGATGAGTTCCTGCGCCTGCACAACGAGGTGCGGAAGACGGTCATCTTCGTCACCCACGACATCGACGAGGCGATCAAGATGGGCGACCGGATCGCGATCCTCCGCGAAGGCGGCGTGCTCGCTCAGTACGACACACCGGACGCGATCCTGGCCCGGCCCGCCGACGAGTTCGTCGCGCGGTTCGTCGGCGCCGACCGGAGCCTGAAGCGGCTCGCGCTGATGCGCCTCTCGGAGATCGAGCTGTCGGCAGCGCCGAACGGCGGCGGCGATCCTTCGCAACCGACGCTGCCCGCCTCAACCTCGCTGCGCGACGCGCTCGCCTTGATGCTCCAGGAGGGTCGTGACGAAGTGATCGTGGTCGACGAAGGCGGCCGGGTCGCAGGCCGCTGCTCCGTCGACCAGATCGGCGAGCTTCTCACCAAGAGTGGCAGGGAGAAGGCGCAGTGACCGGTGGCACGACGACCGTCAAGATCCCGGACTACGGCGGGCCTCCAGGCGGCCAGAAGGGCTGTATCGCCCAGAACGGGACGTTCTGCTGGGAGTGGGTGCAGGGACACTGGAGCGACATCCTCCAGCCGCGCCTGCTCGAGCACCTCGAGCTGACCGCGATCGCCGTCTCGATCGGCTTCGTGATCGCGTTCGCCGCCGCGCTCCTGGCGCACCGGCAGGGGTGGTTCGAGACGCCGTTCAGCACTTTCTCCGCCTTCCTGTACACGATTCCGAGCCTCGCGCTCTTCCAGCTGCTCGTGCCGTTCACCGGGCTGACCATGCTC
Organism: Actinomycetota bacterium; assembly: GCA_030854475.1. Taxonomy (GTDB): domain Bacteria; phylum Actinomycetota; class Thermoleophilia; order Gaiellales; family Gaiellaceae; genus JALYTD01. The sequence goes on along the minus strand of JALYTD010000065.1, from coordinate 2,134 downwards.
ACGATCGAGATCGGCCTGGTCGGCTACACGCTGCTGATCCTCTTCCGCAACATCCTCGTCGGGCTGCGTAGCACTCCGCCCGACGTGCTCGAGGCCGCACGCGGCATGGGCCTGACGCGGATCCAGCGGCTCACCCGGATCGAGCTGCCGCTGGCGGTGCCGGCCATCTCGGCAGGCATTCGAATCGCCGTTGTCTCCACGATCAGCCTCGCCACCGTGGCGGCGTACATCACGCCCCTCGGCCTCGGCCAGCCGATCTTCTACGGCCTCCAGACGAACTTCACGACCGAGTTCGTCGCGACTGGCGCGCTCGCCATCGCACTGGCGATCGTCGCCGACGGGCTGCTCGTGGTCGCCCAGCGCGCCGTGACGCCGTGGGCCCGTGCAAGGAGAGCGACCGCGTGATCGCCGCGTACGACTCTTTCCGGCCCGGGACGTTCGTGGACGCCTTCCGCTTCATCGGCGACAACCCGGGCCTGATGTGGGACAAGTCGGTCGAGCATCTGATCGTGAGCGGTGAGGCGATGGCGGTCGCCCTCTTGATCGCCATCCCGCTTGGCGTCTGGCTCGGGCACATCCACCGCGGCTCGTTCGTCGCCATCAACATGTCCAACATCGGCCGCGCGCTGCCGAGCCTCGCCGTGATCGCCGTCGGGATCGGCTTCTTCGGCATCGGCAAGACGAACGTGATCTTCGCGCTCGTCGTGCTCGCGTTCCCGTTGATGCTGACCAACGCCTACGTCGGGGTCGACGGAGTCAGCAAGGAGGTGATCGAAGCCGCTCGCGGGATGGGCATGAAGCCGTGGCAGATCCTGCTGAAGATCGAGCTGCCGCTCGCGCTGCCGCTGATCTTCGCCGGGATCAAGACCGCCGCTGTGTACGTGATCGCGACCGCGACTCTTGGCGGCGTCGTCGGAGGCGGGGGCCTCGGCGACATCATCGTCAATCAGGCGAGCTATTTCCTCAAGGGCGTGATCGCGGCTTCGATGCTCGTCGCGGCACTGTCGTTCGCCGCGAACCTCGCGTTCGCGTTCGTCGAGCGGAGCGTGACCCCACGCGGGCTGCGGCGTCGTGTAAAGGCGATCGAGCCGGATGTGTCCACGGGGATAGCGGAAGTCGCGAAGGCATGAGAGAGTTGACATGGACCGGATGAAAAGGAGGGGACTAAATGCTGAAAAGATTTAGGCGAAAGGGTCTCGCCGTGTTCCTGGCCCTGGTTGCGCTGACCGTCGTCACGCTGTGGGCGACGGCCGGTACGAGTGCCTCGCCGAAGTCGGCGAAGGCGATCACGATCAAGCTCGGAACGAAGGACTTCACCGAGGAGTACGTGCTCGGCCAGCTCTACAAGCAAGCGCTCGAGGCGAAGGGCGTCAACGTTGAGTACAAGGAAAACATCGGCGGCACGGAGATCATCCAGACGTCGCTGCGCAGCGGAAAGATCAACTCGTATCCCGAGTACGTAGGGGAGATCGTCCAGACGGCCTACCACCGGGACACGAAACTGCCCAAGACGGCGAGGGGCTGGTGGGCGCTCGCCAAGAAGCTGCTGAAGGCCGACGGCTACTTCCTCACAGCGCCGACGCCGTTCTTCGACGTCGACGCGATCGCTGTCCGCAAGAAGGACGCGACGAAGTACAAGCTGAAGTCGCTCTGGGACCTGAAGCGGCTCCAGAACTCCAAGAAGCGCCCGAAGAACTTCTCCATCGGCGCGCGGCCGGAGTTCAAGGCCCGGCAGCAGGGCTTCGCCGGCATGAAGCGTGTCTACGGGCTGAAGAAGCTCAAGTACGTGAGCATTGCGAACGGTCTCACGTACCAGGCGCTCGATCAGAAGAAGGTCTTCTGCATCAACGTCTTCTCGACCGACGCAGCGATCTCGAGCGGGAAGTACAAGGTGCTGAAGGACCCGAAGCTGATCTTCGGCGTCCAGAATGTGGCCGTGATCCTGAAGAACAACGTTGCGACCACGCTGGTCAAGAAGACCATCGACGCCGTGAGCAAGAAGCTCTCGCAGAAGGCGATCCTCGCCATGAACAAGGCGACACAGATCAACAAGCAGAGCCCGGCGTCCGTTGCGGACAAGTTCCTGCGGGCGAACGGCCTGAAGTAGTTCGGGGTCGGCGGCGCGGCGCAGTTG
>JALYTD010000058.1 GCA_030854475.1 Actinomycetota bacterium | reverse complement strand
CATGAGCGACGCGCGCGAGAACTCGTTGCAGTGGCAGGCTCGTGGCATCAGCAGGTCTGGTAGTCGGGTGAACAGGCAATCAGCTGGCGCAGCGCGTTCTCGATCAGCGCCGGGTACTGCTTCTTCTTCCAGTTCGAATCAGCGTCGTCGAGCGCCGCGTTCGCAAACCGCTTCAGCGCAGCCTCGGTCGGGCCCGAGAGCGACGGGTTCCCGAGAATCGCGTGCGCCCGTCGAGCGAGCTCGGTCGCGTCGCGCGGCAGCTGCTTGTTCGTGCTCACGTTGTACGGCCGCAGCGCGTACCCGGCGGTCATCCAGCGCGCGCGATACGTCGCCGTGTCGAGCCAGCGCTCGTCTTCCCAGCCCGCGACGTTCGGGGGGTAGAACACCATCTGGCCGGAGAGCGCGCCGAGCCAGGTCCACGCGTCGGTGTCGATCCCGCGCTTGAGGCCGCGCAGCATCCCGGCGGTCAGCACGACCGGGGGCTTCACCATCCGGGGGCCCTCGTAGAAGGCCGGGTGCTTGAGGATCGCCTCGACCACGGGGCGGACCGAGTACCCGCTGCGCCTGTACAGCAGCTCGAGCTGGCGCTCGGTCGCGCGCGGCGGCGCAGTCGGCACGAAGTAGCTCCAGAGCTTGCGCACGAAGAACGACGGGTGCGACCTGTGCTCGAGGCAGAGCCGGCATGAGTCGCGCCAGCCGAACCGGCCGCGCTTGCCGAAGATCCGCTTCATGCCCGGGTCGTGGCGCTCTGGGTCGTAGCGGAAGTTGACCGGCCCGGCGGAATCGCTCCAGTCGTTGCGCCAGCCGGTGAGCGCCCGCGCCTGCTGGCGGACGTCCTCCTCCGTGTACCCGCGACCCGCGCCGAGCGTGAAGAGCTCCATCAGCTCGCGCGCGTAGTTCTCGTTGGGCGCCTCCTTCTCGTTGTCCGTCCCCGAGAGCCAGAGCAGCATCGCGGGGTCTCGCGTGACCTCGATCAGGAGCGTCTCGAACGAGCCGAGCCCGCGCCTGCGAAAGAGCTTGTTCTGGCGCAGCATCAGCCTCTGCGAGCCGACGCCGTCGTTGGAGGTGGCGAACCAATCGTGCCAGACGAGCGTCATCCGCTCGCGGAGCGGGGTGGTCGTGCGCACCATGCGATCGAGCCACCAAAGGACATCGTGGCCCCAGGCGTCGTAAGGCGCGATCGGATGGCCGTCGCCGTCTTTCGGCGTCGGACCGACGAGGCGCTCGCGGCCGGGTCGTGTCAACGACCGCACGGCCTTGTGGAGGCCGAGCGAGGCCATTTTCTCGGCGTCGCCGGGCCTCGGTCCGAAGCCTGCACGCCAGAGCAGCCTTTCGGCCTCGGCATGCCCGAATGGGCCCCGGTAGGTCGGCAGCGCTCTCACGCTTCGAGTTATCGGCGTAGCCCTATCCCACCTTTATCGCTCTACGAGGCGTCGTTTGCGATGCCGATTGGAGGCCGTGCCGGCTTTGCGGGTGCGGCCGTCCAAATGACGCCTGCGGAAGGTTCAGCAGCTCACAATGCAGTCGCCGCTGGGGCACGCACAACATTCCTTAACAGACTCGCAAGACGGGCTTAATCGGCGCCGGGTTAGAACTAGGGCGTGCGTGCACGCATGCGACTCCTAGCCCCTGCCGCTGCGCTCGCGGGCGCCGGTCTACTGGGCGCGGGCCTCGCGCTCGCGGGCGCGGCGGGTCTGGGGGTCTTCGAGGGAACGACGACCGTGCGGGAGATCGCCGCTGCGCCGTCGTCCGGCGTGCCGGCCGCATTTCAGGCCGACCGCACCGGGAAGCCGTTGACGATCCGCGAGATCTTCCACCGGACGTCGCCGGGCGTCGTCCAGGTGACGTCGACGACGGTCGTCACGACACAGCCCGATCCGTTCGGCTTCGGTTACCCCCAGCGGCAGGCGCAGGAGGCCCTCGGCTCCGGCTTCGTGATCGACACGGCCGGCCATGTCGTCACCAACTACCACGTGGTCGCCAACGCGCGCTCGATCGAGGTCAGCTTCTCGAACAGCGAGAACATGAAAGCCCGACTGGTCGGCAGTGATCCCTCGACGGACATCGCGGTGCTCAAGGTGCCGCTGCGCTCGCGCGCCCTGAGGCCGCTTCCGCTCGGCGACTCCGACAAGGTTCAGGTCGGGGACGCCGTGCTCGCGATCGGTAATCCGCTCGGCTACGACCGGTCTGCGACGGCGGGCATCGTCAGCGGCGTCCAGCGGGCGATCACGGCGCCGAACCAGTTCGAGATCGACCACGTGATCCAGACCGATGCACCGATCAATCACGGCAACTCCGGCGGCCCGCTGATCAACAGCCGCGGGCAGGTGATCGGTGTCAACGCCCAGATCGCGACCGGGAATTCGGGGTCGACCGGGAACATCGGCATCGGCTTCGCGATCCCGATCAACACCGTCAAGAACGTCGTCGCGCAGTTGATAGAGAAGGGCAAGGTCGAGCACGCCTACCTCGGCGTGACGGTGAAGCCGGTGACGCCCGAGCTCGCCCGGCTCTTCCGCCTGCCCGCCAAGAGCGGACTGCTCGTCGCGACGGTGCAGCCCGGGAGCGGCGCGGCGAAGGCGGGCCTCCAGGCGGGACCGCAGCAGGTGACGGTGTCCGGCGAGAGCTACCCGGTCGGCGGAGACCTGATCGTCTCGGCCGACGGTATTCCTTTGAGCTCGCTCGAGCGGCTCCGCGATGCGATCGCCGGGAAGAAGCCGGGACAGAGCATCGCTCTCGAGATCTACCGAGGTGACAGCAAGGAGACCTTGGACGTGAAGCTTGGACGGCAGCCCACCTCTCCCCAAGGGCCATGACCGTCCAGTCGGCCCCGTGATCCCTGGGGCCGCGACCCCGCAGTAGCGGCCGCAGCCAGCGCGGCCCGCGGGGCGCGAACTGAAGGGCCGGATGCCTGCCCCGGCCCTTCAGTAACTGGTTTCCGCCTCTCGATCCGCCAGATGCCCACGCTGAGTCCGCGCGGCGGGCTGCCCGTCTACGTACGAGAGCGCGGCGTGACGGTGTCCGGCTGAAGCCGGTCAGCTAGTCGTTGCAGTCTCCGGCGCCCGCGTCCTCGCTCGGGCTGTAGTCGTCACAGGTGTCGGGATCCGAGCCACCGGAGACGCCAGGCGCGTCGCCGTCGAAGTCGTCGCGTCCCGCCCCGCCGTTCAGCTTGTCGATGCCGCTCCCCCCTCGAAGTCTGTCGTCGCCCTCCTCGCCGAAGAGCATGTCGTTGTCCGCGTCCCCGAAGAGCGAGTCGTCGCCGAGGCCGCCGTTCAGCGTGTCGGCACCGGCGCCTCCGTGCAGCTCGTCCGGCCCGGCGCGGCCGCCCAACTCGTCGCCGCCCCCGCCGCCCGAGAGGACGTTGCGGCCCAGGGTCCCGAACAGCTTGTCGCCGGAGGGCGAGCCGATCGCGTGCTCCACCTCTGTCACCGTCTGAGGACCGGAGTCCTGCGTGACGGTTCCGGCGAGGAGGTCCAGCAAGACCGGGTGGTTGGCCCCGATGTTCGAGTACGAGATCGTGTCCTCGCCGGGGCCGCCAACGGTGGCGTGCCTGCCCTCGCGCGGGAGTATGAGGTCGTTGCCTGCCGCGCCGCTGTAGGTGTGCCGGTAGATGGTCTCGCCGGTCAGCGTGTCGTCTCCGGACCCCGCGAGGACGATCTCGGTCTGGTTGCCGACGTCGTCCCGCTCGCCCGCCTCGCCGTCGTTGTCGGGTTGGCCGCCGATGAGGGTGATGTCGAGATCCGCTGTGCGCTCGCTGTAGTCGACGGTGTCGGTCCCGTCGTTCCCGCTGATGTCGTCACTGCCGGGGTCGCCGAACAGGAGGTCGTCGCCCTGATTGCCGTTCATCCTGTCGTCGCCCTCCTCGCCGGCGATGTCGTCGGCGCCCGGGCCGCCACTCATGTCGTCGGCGCCCGGGCCGCCGCGTAGGAAGTCGTCTCCTTCGCCGGCGAGGAACCGGTCGGCTCCGTCATCGCCGGCCAACCGGTCCTTGCCGGGTCCGCCGTTCAGCTCATCGTTGCCGGCGCCCCCGGACACCTGGTCATCGCCAGGAATCGAGGTGCCGTAGTCCGCGAGCAGGGTGTCGTCGCCATCGCCCCCCTGGAGCTCGTCGGACCCGTCGTGGCCGCGGAGAGTGTCCGCTCCCTCGCCGCCGGAGAGGGAGTCGCCGGCGCCTGCGTCGGAGCAGCGGCTGGTTCCAGCGCAGTCGCCCTCGAGCGAATCGGCACCGGATCGGCCGAGCAGCCGGTCCTTTCCAGCCTCGCCGATCATGCGGTCGTCGCCGGCCGAGCCGATCAGCGTATTGGTTTCGCGGTTACCCGTGAGCCGGTCGGCGCCCAGGCCGCCGATCGCGTTCTCCACGTCAGTGGCCACGGTGTCGCGGCCATTGACGGGGCCGTCCTGGGCGTTGCCGTCGTTGCTCTCCCCATCGGCGAGTGTCACCTTCACGGGTTTCAAGCGGTCGACGTACGTGACGGTGTCGGATCCCGATCCACCTCGTATCGCGTCCGCGCCCGACCCTCCGTCGAGCAGGTCGGGGAAGCCGCCGCCGCTCAGCGTGTCGCCGGCGCCGCCGCCGAAGAGGGAGTCGGGCGCCCCACCGCCCGCCAGCCGGTCCACGCCAGGGCCGCCGAGGAGAATGTCGATGCCTCCGTTTCCGGAGAGCTTGTCCCGGCCGCCGCTGCCCTCGAGCCTGTCGAGGAGGCCTCCGCCGCCCGAGAGGGAGTCGTTGCCTCCGTTCCCTACGAGCGTGTCGCTTCCGCCCCCACCGCGGAGGACGTCGTTCCCGGGACCGCCGCAGATGATGTCCCGCTTCGAGCCGCCGCTGATGCGGTCGTCGCCGCCGAGGCCCACGATCACGTCCTTTCGCTTGGTGCCGGTAATGCGGTCGCTCTTCGAGGTCCCGACGATGGTCGCGCGCTTGCCCTTGCACTTGGGACGCGCAGCGTCCGCCTGCGGAGCCACGAGCCCACTCATGAACAGCACACCGGCAAGCGCAAGTAAGGCGGCGTGTCGAAGGCTGGGTTGGGTCGCTGCGAGCATCCCGGGACGGAGGGGTGGCGACGCCGGCAAGTCACTCTGCGGCTCGTCAGCGCAGCGAAGTGGGTCCCCGTCTGGGTGATCCTACACCCGGGCGGCAGGGGGCGCCAGTGACCGCTTGGCTCGCGGAACGGTCCGGTCCTGTGGCTAGCTTGGGGCACTTTGCAACCGCCACCTCTCGCTAGTCTCGCGCGATGATCGAGCAGCACTTCGGCGAGAGCTCCGAGTGGTCGGTCGGGGTGGAGGAGGAAGTCATGATCCTCGACGGTGAGACGTTTGCGCTTGCGCCCGAGGTCGAGGCGATGATCGACGCCTCGCAGGGCCGTGAGCTGCCCGGCCGGCTGAAGCCCGAGCTGTTCGCCTCCGTCGTCGAGCTGAACACCAACGCCTGCGCGACCGCGGCCGAGGCGCTCGAGGCGCTCGCGGAATTGCGGGGGAGCGCTGCGGAGATCGCCGAGGAGCGCGGACTGCTGATCGCAGCGGCTGGCTCTCATCCGTTCAGCCTCGCCGAGGAGCAGGCGATCGCCCCCGACCCGCGCTACGAGGAGTTCGTCGCCTACGCGGGCCCCTCGGCCCGCCGGCAGGGCGTCAGCGGGCTGCACGTCCACATCGGCATGCCGGACGCCGAGACGTGCTTCGCGACGCTCGGGGCCGTCCTGCCATGGTTGCCGCTCGTCCTTGCGCTGTCGGCGAACTCGCCTTACTTCGATGGGCGGGAGACCGGGTTGGCGTCGAACCGGGCGGAGGTGCTCGCCCAGCTGCCGCGCAGCGGGGCACCGCCCGCCTTCCGCTCGTACCTGGAGTGGGAGAGTTTCGTGGAGCGCTACGTCCAGCTCGGCCTGGCCGACGGATACACGCGCTTCTGGTGGGACATCAGGCCGCATCCGTCGCTGGGCACGCTCGAGATCCGGATGCCGGATCAGCCCACGCGGCTCGAAGTCAGCGGTGCTCTCATTGCGGTGGTCCAGGCTCTGTGCGCCGTCCTGGCCGGGACGACTCCTCGTCCCACTGCGGCGGCTCGCGGCGGCTACGCGCAGAACCGCTGGGCGGCGCTGCGATTCGGGCCCCGCGCGGAGTTCGTACATCCCGAGGGCGACCGGCTCGTGTCCGTCGCCGAACTGACCGCTGAGCTGGTCGAGCTGATCGCTCCTGCCGTGAGCTCGCTCGGCACTGCGGCGCTCGTCGAGTCGCTCGACGCATTGAGTTGCGAAGGCGACCGGCAGCTCGAGATCGGTCGCAGGGAAGGGTCCAAGGCAGTCTGCGCGGATCTCGTCCAGCGGACGGTACGATCGAGCGCGTGAGCACCCAGTCCGAGACTGTTCAGGTGAGCGGAATCCGCTGTGAGCGCTGCGTCCAGCGGCTCGGCGCGGCCCTCCAGGGCCATGACGGTCTCGAGTTCGCGAACGCGAACTTGATCGGTGAGGTGACGCTCACCTGGGACGACGAGCGGACCGATCGCGACGCGCTGCTCGCGGCCATGGCCCGCTCAGGCTTTCGCGTCGTAGAGCCTGTCTAATCTTTCAACCGGGAATGGCGGCCCGTTTCCCCTCGTTGCAGGCATGAAAGAGGCGTTGCTAGGGTGGCCGCCGTGAGCGAGGTCACCGGGGAGACGCCGCGGCAGATCGCTAAGGAGGCGCGTGACCGCGTTCGCTTCGAAGAGGAAGCACTCGAGCTTTCCGAACAGGTCTACAGGGTCGCTCGCCGGCTCGTGGGCTCCCGCGAGGAGGCCGAGGACCTGATGCAGGAGGCCTACGCGCGGGCCTTCCGCAGCTGGCGCTCGTACACGCCCGGCACGAATCTTCGCGCCTGGTTGCTGCGAATCCTCACTAACCTGAACATCGACCGCGGGCGCCGTCAGCAGAGGACGCCCGACCAGCAGCCGCTCGAGGAAGGCGACTACTTCCTCTACAACAAGCTCGAGGCGGGGACGCCCGGGCCCGACGAGGAGCGCGTGATCGACCGGCTCTCCCAGGATGACGCTGTGGCGGCGCTCTCGGTTGTTCCCCACGATTTCCGGGACGCGATCGTCCTGGTCGACCTGGGCGACTTCAGTTATCAGGAGGCGGCGCAGATCCTCGATGTTCCCGTCGGCACCGTGATGTCACGACTGCATCGCGGGCGGCGGATTCTCAAGCGAGAGCTAGCCGACCGGACTGTCGAAGACGGAGGTTCCGATGAGTAGCTACTTCGGGGTCGACCCGTGCGCCAAGTGCGAAGAGCTCCTGCAACCCTTCCTCGACCGCGAGCTGAACGACGACGAGCGGGCGCTCGCCGAGGAGCATCTGAAGTCGTGCGAGTACTGCGCCAAGCGCTACCGGTTCGAAGACCATCTGCGACGGTTCGTGCGACAAGCGGTGGTCGAGTCGATGACGCCCGAGTTGAAGACTCGATTGGCCGGGCTTCGTACTCCGCTTATCTAGGGCCCGCAGGCCTGTCCCACCACGACGACGAGTCGAAGTGGGTTGTTCCCGCCCGGTAACGGTTTCGAGTCCACCCCGAGCTGGTCGGCCAGCCTGGCGCCGATCTTCTCGCCCCCCGGCTCGAAGTACACGGCGGTGAGCGGGTAGTCGAAGCGGTTTGCCTTGGCGACGCGCATCAGCCGGTAGCCGAGTGAGCCGACGCGGCTCGCAATTCTCCTCGTGCAGTTGATATCGCCGCCGCCGTTGAGGGTGTCCACGGAGATCCGCCAGGGCGGCGGGAGGTGTGCGGCCGCGGTTTTCGCGCTGCTTTTGCCCAGCCCGGGCAGGACGGTGAACGCAAGCGCGACGAGCAGTGCGCCTGCGGCTGCGGCCGCAACGACGCGGGTGGCGGGGTGCTGGGTGATCGAGGGTGTCGGAACGCCGGCGAGCCCACGCGCTTCCCGCTGGTCGATCTCGAGTGCGGTCGCGTACATGACGGCGGCGGCGATCGCGGCGTCGGTCGAAGGGAATCGGTAGACCCGGCCTTCTTCGAGCCACTGAACCTGCTCCGGCGTCAACCCTGCCCGCTTGGCGGTTTCGTCGATCGTCAACTTCCGCTGGACGCGCGCGGCGGCCAGCGGTGAGCGCTGGGTCGTCGTCTCGATCTCGTGGACTACTGCGGGTGCGTGCATCCTGACACTCAAGGTTCTGCGGCTCCGGGCTTGAACCTTTCGGGAAGCTGATCGGCGAAATCCACGTCGCCTGGAGCGCCTAGGTCGTCGCAGGGGACGAGGACGGCGCTCAGAGCGCGGGCTCCTTCGTCTGGGACCCGGTACCAGGCCTCCCGCGCGAGCACGACCGGGTGACCCCGCGCGCCCCCGTAGCTCGCCGCGATGACGTCTTCGCCTCCGGTCAGCCAGGCATCGACGACACGCTCGATCGCGGCGGAGGCGAGGTCGGGGCCGTCGGCCAGGACGACGACGGCTGCTTCGGTGTCCGGCGGCAAGGCGTCGAGCCCGCAGCGCAGGGATGCGCCGGGCCCACGCTCCCACGTGGGACAGGCGACCGTTCGGGCCGCGGTCTTCACCTCGTGAGCGCCCAGGACGACGACGACGTGGTCGACGCCCTTCGCCTCGTGTAGTCGCGCCAGAACCGGCTCGAGCAGGAGCCGCTGCTTCGGTGAGCCAAAGCGCGAGGAGGCCCCGGCGGCCAGCACGACGGCGGCGATCATGTTTGACAGTTTGGCGACAGGCGCGTCACACACGCGTGACGATTTGGCCGATAGGCTCGTCGTGGGGAGGAGGCTGGGAACGCCTTTGTACGCGCGAACTATTTAGGAGGCGCGGCGCCGACGGCCTCGAGCGCGCGCCGCACGAGCACCCGCGCGATCTCGACCTTGTACGCGGTTCCGGGCAACGGCGTGGCGCTGTCGAGGTCGCCCGCCGATCGCAGCTCCCACGGGACCGGCGCAACGCCGGCGAGAGCCAACCCGACCTCGCCGTCCCGGCGCGCGGCTGCCACCCCCACGAGCGCGAACGACCATTTCACGCGGTCCATCGCCTTCAGATACGTGCTCGACTCCGCCGGCGGGACCTCTAGCTCCAGGATCAGCTCGTCGCGCTCCAAGGCGACGACGTCGCGGTTCTCGTCGGTCGGCAACCGGAAGAGGTCTCGCACCGGCAGCTCGCGCCGAGTTGTCCGTACGGTCGCGCCCAGTGCCAGGAGCGCCGCTGCCGGGTCGCTCGGGTGCGCCGAAGCACAGCGGTCGTTCCCGAAGATCGCGTGCTCCCGGTGCTGACCTTCCCGCGCGTGACAGTGCTCCCCGCCATGCAGGTAGCACGGAAACTGCAGCCGCCAGTACCAGCACCGCGTCGCCTGGCGGAGGTTGCCTCCGATCGTGCCCATCGAGCGGAGTTGGGGCGACGCGGCCAGTGCGCATGCCTCTCGCAGCGCCTGCGGGATCTGGGCATCCGCCTCGAGCTCGGCGAGCGTCGTGCCGGCCCCGATGCGTGTGCCCTGGATTCCTCGCGGGATCACCTCGCGCAGCTCGACGAGCTGATCGGCGTGCACGATGCCGTCTCGGAGCAGGGGCACGAGATCCGTCCCGCCCGCCAGGGCTACGGAACCATTGCCGAGCGCCGCCGCCGCGGCCTCGGCGGTCTCAGGCCGTAGAAGCTCCAACCGGCTCTGGTCGTCGCTCGCGCGCTTCCCTGAGGGCGCGCAGCATCTCTTCTCGCGTGATCGGCAGCGAGCGCACGTCCGCGCCTGTCGCGTCCCGAATCGCGTTTGCGATCGCAGCCGCGGTCGGGATGATCGGCGGCTCGCCGAGCCCTTTCGAACCGAGGTTCGTCAGATGCTCGTCCGGAATGTCGAGCAGTTCGGTGACGATCTCCGGGACGTCGGCGATCGTCGGCAGCTTGTAAGCGTCTAGCGTCTGGGTCAGGATCGCGCCCGTCTGTGGGTCGGTGAGCCGCTCTTCCGAGAGCGTGTGCCCGATGCCCTGGATGATCCCGCCCTCGACCTGGCTTTCGGCGCCGAGCGGGTTGATCACGCGGCCCACGTCGTGAATTGCGGCGATCCGGTCGACCCGCACCTCACCCGTCTCGACGTCGACCGCGACCTCGGCAACCTGGACGCCGAAGGTCAGCACGCGCATTCCCGCCGGATTGGGCCCGCGAGCCCCCTTGCCGAGGATCTGGCCGTCCTCGAGCAGGCCCGTCACCTCCTCGAGCGGCCACGAACCCCCGTCGGCCGAGACGATCCGGCCGTCGCGGAGCTCGAGGACGCGCTCTTCGCGATGGAACCGTTGTGCCGCGATCTCGATGATCTGCCGCTTCGCGTCTGCCGCAGCCGACCGCACGGCCGGCCCCATCGAGGGCGTCGTCGAGGACCCGGCCGAGATCGACGCGTAGGGGCCTCTCGCCGAATCGCCCAGCTCGACGCGAACCTGCTCGAGCGGAAGACCGAGCTCCTCGGCAGCGATCTGGGCCATCGCCGTCCTCGTACCGGTACCGATGTCCTGCATCGCCGTCACGACAACCGCACGCCCGTCCGAGCCGACCCGGATCCACGCGTAGGAAGGCGGGCCTCCGCCGCCGTACCAGATCTGGCTGGCGAGCCCGACGCCGCGCTTCCAGGCGCCGTCCGAGCTCGCGCGCACCTCGTGCCGCCGCTCCCAATGTGGCTGAGCCCGGCGGTAGCACTCGAGCAGGTTCTTCGAGGAGAACGGCCGCGCATCGACGCGGTCGGAGTCCGCGTGGTTGCGCTGCCGGAGCTCGAGGGGGTCGACGTCGAGCTTGGCCGCGAGCTCGTCGAGCAGACATTCGAGGCCGAAGGTCCCCTCGACGAACCCGGGAGCCCGGAACGCCGCCGTGGGCGGCGTGTTGAGCTTCGCCCCGTACGTCGTCGTGCGCACGTTCTCGCAGGCGTAGAGCATCTGCATCGGGCCCTCGGTCTCCATCGTCCAGCCCGACCAGCCGACCGAGTTCACGAACTCGCCGCCGAGCGCGGTCAGCGTGCCGTCCGAGCGGGCACCGGCCACGAGTCGCTGGATCGTCGCGTTTCGACTGCCCGAGGCGAGGTTCTCCTCGCGGCGCGTAAGGGCGCAGCGAACGTAGCGGCTTGTCTGGCGAGCGAGGGCGATGGCGATGAACGTGTAGTCGCCGGGGTTGTTCTTGGCGCCGAAGCCGCCGCCCATGTAGTTGCAGACCACGCGCACCCGGTCCTCGGGGAGCTCGAGCTCTTTGGCGACGGCGGAGCGAACGCCCCAGATGAACTGGGTGGAGATGTAGACCTCGAGCGTGTCGCCGTTCCACCCGCACGCCGCCTGGTGGGTCTCGAGCGCGTTGTGCAACACGGTTTGGGTGCGGTACTCGGCTTCGACTACGACATCGGCCTCCGCCAGGCCGCGGTCCAGGTCGCCTCGTTCGTAGCGGCGTGCCTCCTCATGGAGCGACTCCTGCCGGACCGCATCGTCCGGGTCGAGCAGCGGCTCGAGCACCTCCCACTCGACATCGCCGAGCTTCAGAGCCGCTTGGGCCTGGGCGAGGGTGTCGGCCGCCACCGCCGCGACCGCGTGGCCCGGGTAGGAAGGCTCGTCCGTGAGCACATGGCAGTCGTCCGGGCCGACCGCGCCGCGCACCCCGTCGGCCTCGCGGGCGCGCGAAAGATCGAGTGACTTCACGCGCGCGCGCGCGTGAGGGCTCCGGAGAACGGCCGCGTGCAGCATCCCGGGCGGCGCGAAATCGGCCGTGTAGATCGCCTGGCCCTTGGCCCGCTCCTCGCCGTCGAGCCGCCGCGCCGGCTGACCCACCGTCTCGAGCGCCCCTGCCGGCCACTGCTCGAGCGCGTCTTCCTCGACGACGACCCACGTCTCGGTATAGCGGCCTTCGACTTCCTTCTCGGTCCGGATCAGCCTCGCCACGCTACGCGTCCTGGGATCGCCGAATTGGCCGCGCTGCAGGCCCGGCGGAGGCGCCGCGGTCGCTATCTAGTGGTCGCCCAACGTAGGTCACAACCGCCTCCTCGATCTTGGGATAGGCCCCGCAGCGACACAGGTTGCCTGACATCGCATGCCTGACCGCGTCGCGCGTGGGCTCGGGGGTTGCGTCGACGAGCGCGGCGGCCGAGACGATCTGCCCCGGGGTGCAGAAGCCGCATTGGAGCGCGTCGGCGCGGACGAAGGCCTCAACGAGCGGATGGTCGCGCAGTCCTTCGATCGTCGTCACCTCGCGGTCGCCCACGGTGTGCACCAGCGTGATGCAGGAATAGACGGGCACACCGTCGAGCTGCACGGTGCAGGCGCCGCAGTGTCCCTCGCCGCAGGCGATTTTCGTGCCCGTCAGCCCGAGATCCTCGCGCAGCGTCTCCGCGAGCGTCTGGCCTACCGGCACGTCCACGCTGTACGCGCCGCCATTGATCTGGAGCTCGATCGTCATTCGGTGGTGGTCACGGCGAGGATGTCGGCGAGGTGGACGAGCCGGAAGGTCGAGCGCATGAGCGCCCGCTGCTCCTGCTCGTCCTCGACCTCCGGAAACATCCGCCACAGATCGCGCGCCGTGGTGAGCAGCTCCTTGATCCGCTCACGCTCGTCGTGGTGGCCGTTCCACTCGTAGCAGGCGTTCAGGGCAAGGCCGATCACTCCGACCGTGTCGGGCTGGCGGGTCCACAGGAGCGGAGTCGCCATCGAGAGGTACTGGTGGATGCGGGCGAACGTGATCGGCTGTGAGAACGTATCGCTGCCCTTGGGCGGGGTTGCCGCGAGGGGCTCCTGCCCCGTGGCGATCCGGTCCGCGTTTCCCCAGAGCATGTTGCGGAGGTCATCGTCGTCGAGGCCGGACTTGCGGGCCGTTCGGATCGTGATCAGGATCGACCCGGGCTGCTGTCCGTAGGGGTAGTCGGAGGCATAGAGCCCTTGCTCGGGCGAGAAGAGGTGGTACGCGCTGAGCAGGTCGATAGCGCTCCAGACGGACGTGTCGAAGAAGACACCAGCCTTGCCCGCAAACCGCTGCGCGAGTGCCGGCAGGTCGGCGATCCCGGCGTGCGCGATGATCAGCTGAGCCGCGGGGTAGCGCTCGATCAGCCTCGCAAGGTCGTCCGCGATCGGCGGCAAGCCGCGGCCGCCGTGGATCAGGATCGGGACGCGGCGATCAGCCGCCAGCTCGAACACCGGCGCGAGCGCCACGTCGTTGAGCAAGAACCGCTGAGCTCGTGGATGGAGCTTGATCCCGCGCGCGCCGAGGTCCAACGCCCGGGTCGCCTCCTCGATGGGGTCGTGGGACAGGTCGAGGCGCACGAACGGGATCAGCCGGCCGCCGGAGCGCTCGGCGAAAGCGAGCGTGCGGTCGTTCGCGGCGCGGAAGGACGGTTCCCGGTCCGGCTCGTCGAGGCAGAACATGAACGCGCGTGAGATCCCATAGCGCGCCTGGATCCGCTCGAGCTCTTCGTAGTCGCCCCGCATGCCGTCGATGTCGGTGCCGAGGTGGACGTGCGCGTCGAAGATCTCGTTTGTGCCCTCGGGCAGCTCGCGGCGCAGCTCAGCGTCGTACTGGTCCATCAAGGTCTGCGCTCGAGCTACCGCCTCGTCCATCTTCAAAAGTCTATGTGCGGCGCGATGTAGCATTCGGCGCCGTGCCGGACGTCCTCATCTACGCCGACAACCTGCGCTCGCCCGAGATGCGGCACGAGGTCGCGGTCCCGATTCCCGATCCGTTCCTCTACGCAGAGAAGGACGGCAAGCGCTCGGCGATGCTCACGTCGTTCGAGATGAGCCGCGTCGACGACCCGACGCTCGAGTTGCACCCGTACGAGGAGTTCGGCTACGACGAGCTCGTTGTACAAATGCCTCGCGAGCAGGTCGATCTCGAGCTGTGCCTGCGCGCCTGCCGTAAGTTCGGCATCGAGGACGCGGTGGTGCCGGCCACGTTCCCGCTCCAGCTCGCCGACTTCTTGCGCGAGAACGGAATCAAGGTCAGGTCGGACCGAGAGTTCTTCATCCAGCGCCGGCGCGTCAAGTCTGAGCTAGAGCTGGAAGGGATCCGGCGCGCGCAGCGGGGAGCAGAGGCCGGCATGGTCAGGATCCGCGAGATGCTGCGGGACGCGAGCGCCTCGAACGGCACGCTAGAGCTCGACGGCGAACCGCTCACGTGCGAGCGGATCAAGGTCGCGGTCGAGCAGGCGTTCAACGAGCATGGCGTCGCGGCGGAAGAGTTCATCGTCTCGCACGGGGCGCAGACGGCGGTCGGCCACGAGATGGGCTCCGGTCCTATCGCGCCAGGCGAGCCCGTCGTTGCCGACCTCTTCCCGCGCGATCGCGAAACGGGTTGCTTTGCGGACATGACCCGGACGTTCGTGAGCGGTGAGCCGTCGGAGGAGCTCGTCGAGTACCAGCGCCTCTGCCGCCTAGCCCTCGATCGCGTGCTCGAGCACGTGAAGCCGGGCGTCACGGGCAAGCAGTTGCACGAGATCGCCTGCGACGTCTTCCAAGAGCACGGCTACAAGACCCAGCTGAACAAGGAGCCGGGCGAGGTGCTCCAGGACGGCTTCTTCCACGGGCTCGGGCACGGTGTCGGCCTCGAGGTGCACGAGCAGCCGTGGCTCGGTCGCGGCCCGGGCGAGCTCGTGGCCGGCGATGTGATCGCGATCGAGCCGGGTCTCTACCGCGCGGGGTACGGCGGCTGCCGCCTGGAGGATCTCGTGTTGGTGACGGAGGACGGCGGCGAGGTGCTGACGGACTTCCCGTACGACCTCGAGCCTTGACAGAGGCGTCCAGCCCCGCAATAGAGACCTCGCAGCTCGAGGAGCGGCGCTACCCGCCGCCTCCCGAGTTCGCCGCGCAGGCGAACGCGCAGCCGGAGATCTACGAGCGCGACTTCGAGGAGCTGTGGGAGACCGAGGCGCGCGAGCGCGTCACCTGGTTCGAGCCGTTCTCGCAGCTCCTGGAATGGGAACCCCCTTACGCCAAGTGGTATCTCGGCGGGAAGCTGAACGTCTGCTTCAACTGCGTCGACCGACACGTCGAGGCGGGGAACGGCGGGAAGGTCGCGTACTACTGGGAGGGTGAGCCCGAGGACGAGCGGCGCGAGATCACGTTCGGCGACCTCCAGGACGAGGTCGTGCGCTTTGCGAACGGCCTGAAGAAGCTCGGCGTCGGCAAAGGGACGCCGGTCGCGATCTACATGGGCATGGTCCCGGAGCTGCCGGTGGCGATGCTGGCCTGCACGCGCCTCGGCGCGCCGCACACGGTCGTCTTCGGAGGCTTCTCGGCGGATTCGCTCTCGGGCCGGATGAACGACATGGAGTGCGAGGTCCTGATCACCCAGGACGAAGGCTGGCGCAACGGCGGCAAGGTGCCGCTGAAGCAGAACGCCGACGAGGCGCTCGAGGAGTCACCCAGCGTCCGGACGTCGATCGTCCTGCGGCGCACCGGCGAAGGACCCGACATGCGGGACGTCCGGGACGTTTGGTGGCACGAGCTGACCGAGGGCGAGAGCTCCGACCCGGAGTCTTGTCCGTGCGAACCGATGGATTCCGAAGACCTCCTCTACCTGCTCTACACGAGCGGCACGACCGCGAAGCCGAAGGGCATCGTCCACACCACGGGCGGCTACCTCGTCGGCATTGCGACGACCCACCACTACATCTTCGACATCAAGCCCGACTCGGTCTACTGGTGCGCTGCGGACGTCGGCTGGGTAACCGGGCACTCCTACATCGTCTACGGGCCCCTGTGCAACGGGACGACCGGTGTCCTGTTCGAGGGGGTGCCCAATTACCCGGACAAGGACCGCTGGTGGGCGATCGTCGAGCGGTACAAGGTGGACATCCTCTACACGGCGCCGACGGCGATCCGTGCGCACATGAAGTGGGGTCCCGAGTACGCGCAGAAGCACGACCTGTCGTCTCTGCGCCTGCTCGGCTCGGTCGGCGAGCCGATCAACCCGGAGGCGTGGGTCTGGTACCACGAGCACATCGGCGGCGGCCGTTGCCCGATCGTCGACACGTGGTGGCAGACGGAGACCGGGATGATCATGATCACGCCGCTGCCGGGGATCACGACACTGAAGCCGGGCTCTGCGACGAAGCCGTTCCCGGGTGTGGATGCGGCGGTCTACGACGAGCAGGGCAACGAGGTCGGGCCCGGCGGCGGGGGCTACCTCGTCTTGCGGAAGCCGTGGCCGGCGATGCTGCGTGGCCTCTACAAGGAAGACGAGCGTTACCGCGAGACGTACTGGTCGAAGTACCCCGACGTCTACTTCGCCGGCGACGGCGCGCGCATCGACGAGGACGGCGATTTTTGGCTGCTCGGCCGGGTCGACGACGTGATGAACATCTCGGGCCACCGGATCTCGACGATCGAGGTGGAGAGCGCGCTGGTCGACCATCCGAAGGTGGCCGAGGCGGCGGTGTGTGGACGCAACGATCAGCAGACCGGCCAGGCCATCGTCGCGTTCGTCTCGCTGAAGGGCTCGGAGGAGGGCTCGCTGGAGATGCTCGACGAGCTACGCGACCACGTGGCGAAGAAGATCGGCAAGATCGCCCGTCCGGCGAACATCGTCTTCACGCCGGAGCTGCCGAAGACGCGCAGTGGCAAGATCATGCGCCGCCTGCTGCGCGATGTCTCGGAGAATCGTGAGCTCGGCGACACGACCACGCTGGCGGAGCCGGCGATCGTCGAGGAGCTCAAAGAGCGGGCGACCGCGAGCTCCGGCGACGAGTAACCGCGGGATCAGGCCGCGAGCAGCTTCTCGAACCGGTCCGGATCGTCGAACGGACCGATCAGCGCAAGGTTGAGCGCGTTGTTCCCGATCACGTCCTGCGCCACCCGCTGCACGTCTTCGGACGTGACCGCGTCGAGGCCGTCGAGCACGTCCTGAGGGTTGGGCGTCCGGCCCTCGAGCACTTCGCGGCGTAGACCAAACACGATCATCCCCTGCGGGCTCTCGAGTTGGAGCACGAACCGCCCCTTGGCCAGGTTGCGCGCCTTGTCGAGCTCCTTTTGCTCCACCGGGGCAGCCGCCATGCCGCGCAGCTCACGCACGATCGTCTCGACCGCCTCGTCCGTGCGTTTGATGTCCACGCCCGCCTGCGAGTACAGCGAGCCGGCGTCCGTGTAGCCCTGGTTCGTCGCAAACACGTAATAGGCAAGCCCCCGCCGCTCGCGCACCTCGGTGAACAGACGCGACGACATCCCGGTGCCGAGCACGGTCGTCAGGAGCTGCAGGACGTACCGGTCCGGGTGATCCAGCGGGTAGCTCGGAACCCCCAGCACCAGGTGCGCCTGGTCGGACGCCTTCTCGTGGATCTTGACCCGCGCTCCGTTGGACGCCGCCAGCCGCGCGGGATCCGGCTCGGGTGTCTCGGTTGGCTCGAGGTCCCCCAGCAGGCTCTCGATCCGGTCGCGGATGTCGTCGCCAACGGCACCGGCCACCCCCACGACCATCCGCTTCGGCTGGTACCACCGACCGGTGTAGTCCAGGAACGTCTCGCGCGTGGCGGCCCGGATCGTCTCCTTGCGCCCGATGATGTCCCAGCCCAGCGGCTGGTCGCCGAAGAGCAGTTCCTCGTACACGCCGCTGATGAAATCGCGCGGCGTGTCGTAGTACATGTTCATCTCCTCGACGATCACGCCCTTCTCGCGCTGGATCTCTTCCTCGGCGAACTTCGAGTTGCGCAGCATGTCGACGAGCACGTCGAGCGCGGTATCGCGGAACTCTCCCGCGCAGCGGACGTAGTAGCCGGTGTACTCCTTACCCGTGAAGGCGTTGAACTCGCCTCCGATGCCGTCGACCTCCGTGCCGATGTCGCGTGCGGTCGGCCGGCGCTCCGTGCCCTTGAAGAACATGTGCTCGGAGAAGTGAGCGATCCCGTTGGTCTCGCGCGTCTCGTACCGCGACCCGGCCGCGAGCATGACCATGCAGGTGACCGACTCGGACGTCGGCGTCGGCGCCGTCAACAGGCGCAGGCCGTTCGGGAGTGTCTCGCGCTGGTAGCTGATCACTTGGTCAAGCCGCCACGGCGGAAAGCTTTTCCCGCCAGTCCTCGGGAATCGGCATCGCCTCGCCCGTTTCGTAGTCGAACGAGACGCAGACGCTCTTCGCTGCGGCGACGACCTCGCCGCCGACGCGCAGCTCGTAGTCCAGGTCGAAGCTCTTGCCCCCAAACCGTGACGCCCGCACGCTGATCTCGATCTCGTCGTCCATCCGGACGGGCGAGCGGAAGTCGATCTCTATGCGCGCAATGACGAAGGACATGTCCTGGATTCCCGTGGCCGCACCGAGCTCTTGGAGGAACTTGATGCGCGCACTCTCAATGTAGGTCAAAAACACGGAATTGTTCACGTGCCCCATCGGATCCAGGTCGCGAAACTTGGCCGTCTCAATGTGAACGAAGGGCTCGCCGGTCACCCAGAAGATGCTATCCGCGGGACGCTAGGCGGCGTCCGAGGTTCGCGCGCACGTTCGGCCACTCGTCGTCCGTGATCGCGTACCAGGCCGAATCGCGCAGCTCCTCGCCGCGCACGAGCATGTGCTTGCGAAAGATTCCCTCGAAGCGTGCAGGCAGAGCCTCCATCGCCTTGCGTGAGCGCTCGTTGCGCGCGTCCGTCTTCAGCTCGACGCGCATACACCCCATCCGCTCGAACGCGTGCGCGAGCATCAGCAGCTTCGCTTCGACGTTCGCGCCGGTTCCCCACGCGTCGCTTCGGAGCCACGTGTGCCCGATCTCGAGGCCGCGGTGCTCTGGGCGCAACGCGAGATAGCGTGTGCTGCCAATCACCCGGCCTGAGCTTCGCTCGATCGTCGTCAGAGGGACCTCGGCGCCTTTCTCCGCCTCTCCGAGCAGATGCTCCCACCAGCGGTCGAAGAGTTCGCGCCTCGCCCCTGCCTCGATCGACATCAGCGTCCAGACAGCCGGATCCTGGGCCGCCTCCCACAGTGGTTCCTCGTGCTCCAACCTGGTTGGCTCCAGCACCACCAGCCGGCCCTCGAGCCTCTCGGCGAGCCCCGGCCAGCTCACCTGTCCTCCCGGCGGTAGACGAACCGAACCGCCGTCCAGTCCTCGTCGATAGCCACGGTCTTGTTGTCGACCAGGCCCGCGTCCAGCCCGATGCGCTGGACCTCCTCGAAGGAGAGGTCGCTCTCGAGCGTCGAGCTCTTCTTCGGGTACGCGATCCAGAGCCCGTCGGCCGGGTCGAGTGTCGCCTTCAGCGAGTCGAACCGCCGCTCGAGATCCCCGCGGCTCGAGGTGAAGAAGACGACGACGCCGGCACCGGGTTTGACCCCGAGCTTCCGGGTCAGTGGAGTGGCCGAATAATCGCGCTCTGGCACTTCGTTAAGCCCTCGTAATTAGTTTGCCCTCGGGGGTTGCGGTAGGGCGGGGGGCTGCCGCTACCTTGGAAGAGATGCTTCAACTCGTCGCTATTGTCGCCCTCTTCTCAACCGCGTGGCTCGTGTCGCGCGCGGCCGCGCTGATCGCGCGGACGCTGCTCACCTGGCACGACCGCCGCAATGAAGCGGCCGCGGCCACCGTCGCCCTGAAGATCGCGAACGTCAAGCGGCGCGAGACCACGGTCGCCGTCATCCGCGCCGCGATCGCCTATGCCGCGTTCGCCGTTGCCCTCGTGCTGTCGATCGCCCAGCTCACCGGCGGGCTCGACAAGCTCAGCACGCTTGCGGGCGCCTCGTTCCTCCTGATCCTGGTCGGCTTCGCGGTTCAGCGCGTCCTGACCGACGTGATCGCGGGGACGATGATGTTCGTCGAGCGGTGGTACGCCGTCGGCGACACGATCGTGATCCCGACTCTCGAGATCCAGGGTGTCGTCGAGGACGTCTCGCTTCGCCGCACCAAGCTGCGGACGCTCGACGGCGAGACGATCCAGGTCAGCAACTCTCAGATTCCGGCAGTGCGTGTTCTCCCCAGCGGCGTCAAGGAGCTAGCCATAGAGCTGTTCGTCAGCGACCGCGTTCGCGGCGAGCAGCTGGTTTTTGCGATCCAGTCGCTGTTGCCGGAAGGCCCGACAGCCTTTGTCCGGCGGCCCTGGATCGAGCAGATCGAGGAGCTCGCGGACACCCTCGTGCGCATTCGGCTGCGCGCGGCGGTCGCACCAGGACGCGAGTGGCTCGTCGAAGGGTTCGCCTCCGACCTGCTCAAAGAACGGGCCGAGCCGGGTCTGATCGTCCACGGGCCGGTCGTGCTGGCCGTCGACGAGCAGGCAGCTCGAAGCTTCGCCCGCGCCAGTGCTGCCACTCGCTGGTCGGCTCGGCCAGAGCCGGCAGCTAACTAGCTGTCCCGCCCACACACGTTGTGAACGGCTGAGAGGACATCCGGGCCTCCTTTGAGGCTGTGCGTCTACCACGACTCACGCCCTAAGGAGGCACCCGGATGACGTTTCACCGAAACGCCAAGCTCGGACTGGCCGGCCGGCTCGCGCTCGTGCAGGCGATCGAAGGAGGGATGAGCATGAAGGCCGCCGCGGCGGCCTTCAGCGTCTCGCCGGCGACCGCCCATCGCTGGTGGCATCGCTGGCGCGGGGCGGGCGAGCAGGCACGCTCGAGCCTGGCCTGCCTGCGCGATCGCTCCAGCCGACCCCAGCACAGCCCGCGCGAGCTCGCAGCCGAGCTCCAGGAGCGGATCTGTGCCTGCCGGCGGGAGACGGGCTGGGGACCGCGGCTGGTCGCGAGCGTCACCGGCTTTGCTCACTCGACCGTC
>JALYTD010000022.1 GCA_030854475.1 Actinomycetota bacterium | reverse complement strand
ACTCGCGAAGGTGACGGTCACTTGGGACCGGTTCCCGGCGAAAAACATGAAAACGAGCGTCCCGGTCGTGTCGTCGTCGCTGCTGCTCCCGAGAAAATCGACCGGCGAGTTGACCAAGTTGCCGTCTCCATGTACCGGAGTGTTGTTGTTGGGCTCGTCAGCGACCGCGGTCGCTCAACGGTTACAAGGCGGCCGGCTGAGACAAAATCCCTGCACAGCGCGGTGCAGGAGTCGAACCTGCCCTTGCCGGGCCAGATCGCCAAGGCTGATCGCCCCGTAGGGGCGTGAGCCACACGGGCGAAAGACCTAGCGACAGGGGAGTCGCTTTACCGCCGGAAGGCCGACGGCAGCGTGTCCGGCTCAGCGGGCGCGGCGCGTTCGTCGCCTGAAGAGGACGCTCGTCGCGATGCCGAGCAGCCAGCCCAGAATTGCGGAGAAAAGGATCAAGAAGACGAGTGACGTGTGGCTGTAACCAAAGATCCAGCCGACCTTTACCCGCCGGGTGTTCTCCGCGACGAGGATGACGATCGCGATGAGCGCGAGGACGATCAGGGTTGCCGACGCATAGAGCGCGGTGCGGCGGCTGTAGCGCCCGGCACGCTCGCGCCGCCCCTCCTGGACGGCTTCAGGCTCATGTCGCTGCTCAGACGACGAACTCATGCTCCTCGCGGATCTCCGAGTCGGGCAACGGCGAAACTTCAGGGGGCGCGCGAGGCAAGAAAGTGTAGCGACCGCGGCTCTCAGCCAAACGTGCAGTCGACGGTGACCTTGTCCAGAGCGTCCTTGAGAACGGCGAGCTCCTGATCGTCGAGTTGCGCGGCGAACAGTTCCGCTGCGCTGAGGAGCGAACGGATCGCTATTCGAGCGGAAGTTCGTCGATTGAAGGTTTCGGCTTGGGCCTCAGCGGCCCAAGTGGGGTGCTCGCAAGTGCGTCCGCTTCGGCGTTCGCCTTTCGGGGCACCCACGTGATCTTGATGTCAGCAAACTGTTGGATCAAAGAAACCGCTTGCTTATGCAGGGGCTTGAGGTGCGGAACCGCCCGATCGCTCGACGTAGGCCTCGAGCAGCCACACGCCCGGGTGCGATGGGTTCCGCGGAAAGAAGCCGCCGTAGCTCGGGGGGCCGACGAATTCGTTCCCCTCGTTGCTCACGGCGCGCCGAGTCTAGCCACCGATGACTCGTAAGGACAGCGCGCGCCAGTCGCGCGCCAGTGCGTAGGGGTGTCAAGAGGTCTCCAGCCCGCTCGGTACGTCCCGCACGCCGGCAAATGAGGGCAGTGAGGTCGGCCAGGACTCGTTGTGGTTAGGTGGTTTTCGTTCTACGGAGCGGCGCAGGAGTCGAACCTACCGAGCCGTGGGTTACACGACCGCACCGGTTTTGAAGACCGGCTGGGCCACCGGGCCCATGCCGCTCCGGGGCGGAGGCTAGCGCGCGCGGCCTGCAAGGCATCGCTTGCGATGCCGACCTGGAGGCACGTGCCGGCTTTGCCGGTGCGGCCGTCTAAACAGCGCCGGTAGGCGATGCGACGGTCGGCTGACCGTCAGGCGGCGCCAGAAACCCGACTGACGGCCAAATCTTGCCTGCAGGGTTGCGAGCAAGCACAATGAAATACGCACAACTCGCGCTGCCCAGTCTCCGAGTTCGTGGGAGGAAAAGACGTGGCCAAGAAAGTGTTGGACCCCCCCGCCAGCAAGACAAAGGCGGATCGCGCCGCCGCAAAGGACGGTAAGGCGCCCAGGAGAGCCCGCGGAGTGCCGGCGAACGGCGCCCCCACCCCGAGCGCTCTCGATGCGGACATCATCATCAAGAACGCGCCCGACCCGGTGTTCGTCTCCGACCTCGAGGGCAAGATCCTCCAGGCGAACGACGCCGTCTCACAGCTGCTCGGCTTCCGCCAGGACGAGGTCGTCGAGCAGTCGCTCTCGCGCTTCATCAGTGCGGAGGAAACACGTGAATTTACTGCCGCCCTGCGCGAGGTGGTCGAGCACGGTGTGACGCGAAACGCCGTTCTCAACCCGCGCAGCGCCTCGGGCGAGATCATCCCGACGAGCCTGAACGCCTCCGCCCTGCGCGACTCCGAGGGCAAGGTGATCGGCGCGATCGGCGTGCTCCGCGACATGCGCGAGCTGGACAAGGCGCGCGCGTACGCCGCGAGCCTGATCGAGAACGCTCCCGACCCGGTGTTCGTCTCCGACCTCGAGGGCAAGATCCTCCAGGTCAACGAGGCGGTCTCGCAGCTGCTCGGCTTCCGCAAGGACGAGGTCGTCGAGCAGTCGCTCTCGCGCTTCATCAGCGCCGAGGAAACGCGCGAGTTCACCGCCGCCCTGCGCGAGGTGGTCGAGCGCGGCGTAACCCGAAACGCGGTCCTGAACCCGCGCAGCGCCTCGGGCGAGGTGATTCCGACGAGCTTGAACGCCTCCGCCCTGCGCGACTCCGAGGGCAAGGTGATCGGCGCGATCGGCGTGCTCCGCGACATGCGCGAGCTGGACGTCGCCCGCGCGTACGCCGAGAGCCTGATCGAGAACGCTCCCGACCCGGTGTTCGTCTCCGACCTCGAGGGCAAGATCCTCCAGGCCAATGAGGCGGTCTCGCAGCTGCTCGGCTTCCGCAAGGACGAGGTCGTCGAGCAGTCGCTCTCACGCTTCATCAGCGCCGAGGAGACGCGCGAGTTCACGGCCGCCGTCCGCGAGGTGGTCGAGCGCGGGGTGACCCGGAACGCACGGCTGAACCCGCGCAGCGCCTCCGGCGAGGTGATTCCGACCACGCTGAACGCCTCGGCCCTGCGTGACACGGAGGGCAACGTGATCGGCGCGATCGGCATCCTGCGCGACATGCGTGCGTACGAGGAAGTCGTCCGCGACCTCGAGCAGTCGAAGACGGAGCTCCAGGAGAAGATCCTCGACCTCGAGAAGTTCGAGGAAGTCGTGGTCGGGCGCGAGCTGAAGATGATCGCGCTCGAGAAGGAGCTCGAGAGCCTTCAGCGCGAGGTCAAGCACAAAGGCGACAGCGCCCCAGCCTGATGGCCGTCGAGCCGGACGCCCTGGCACCAGGGGCGCTCGGTGACAACACCACCGCCGAGCCCCTCGACGCCGGAACGCTCGAAGAAGAAGTCGAGCAGCTACGCCTGCGCGTGGAGGAGGCGGAGGAGCGCCGGCGCGCGCTCCTGCACATCATGGGCGACCTCAACGAGTCCAACCGGAAGCTCGGTGACCAGCGCAAGGCGATGCTCCACATCCTGGGTGACTACGAGGAAGACCGAAGCCGGCTGGCCCGGCAGACGGACCGACTCGACAACTCACGCCGCGCGCTCCTGCACATCCTCAAGGACTCCCACGAGTCCAATCTGAAGCTCGGCGACAGCCGCAAGGCGATGATCCACATCATGGGAGACCTGCGCGAGACGACGCAGGAGATGGAGCGCCGCGAGCAGGAGCTGCGGGACAAGCAGGAACAGCTCGTGCAGGCCGGGAAGCTGGCAACGCTCGGCGAGCTCACGACTGGTGTGGCCCATGAGCTCAACAACCCGCTGAACAACATCGGGCTCTTCGTCGGCAACGTGATCGACCGCGTGCGGCTGGGCGCCCTCGACACGGAGCGGGCCGTCGCAGACCTCGAGCAGGCGATGGTCCAGGTCCGGAAGGCCACCGAGATCATCTCGCACCTACGGACGTTCGGCCGTGCCGCGCCCGTCAGCATCGAGTCGGTTGACATCGACGACGTGATCGAGCGCTCCCTGTCCCTCATGCAAGAGCAGCTCCGGCTCCGCGGCATCGAGATCGAACTCGACCTGGCGATCGATGAGCTCGTCGTGCTCGGCAACCCGATTCAGCTCGAGCAGGTCTTCATCAACCTGCTGACCAACGCGCGCGACGCCCTCGAGGAGGCTCCGCAAAAGGTGATCCGCATCAGCTCCAAGCACAGCGACGAGAGCGTCACGATCTGTTTCACGGACACGGGGCCCGGGATTCCGGCCGAGATCGAGCAGCGGATCTTCGATCCCTTCTTCACCACGAAAGAGGTCGGCCAAGGGACGGGTCTCGGCCTGTCGATCACCTACAGCATCGTCAAGGAGCACGGGGGCGAGATCACCGTGGAGAACCGTCCCGGTGAGGGTGCGGCCTTCGAGATCGAGCTGCCCGTGGCCACCCATCCGCCCGCCGAGGGGCCCTTGCTGTGACCGGGGGCCGGATCCTGATCGTCGACGACGACATCACCCTGCTCCAAGCCCTGCCGGAGGCACTGCGGCTGCGGATGCAAGAGCTCGAGATCGACACGTCCGAGACCGCGGCAGAGGCGCTCGAGCACATCAAGGAAACCGACTACGACGCGATCGTCAGCGACATCAAGATGCCGGGCATGGACGGGCTGGCGCTGCTGAGCGAAATCGAGCGCCTCCGGCCCCGGACGCCCACGCTTCTGATCACCGGGCACGGCGAGCACGATCTCGCCGTCCAGGCCTTGCGCGGCGGGGCCTACGACTTCGTTCAGAAGCCGATCGACCGCGACTACTTCGTCGCCTCGCTGGAGCGGGCGATCCAGATGCGCCGGGCCGACCGGCAGATTGCGCAGCAGCGGCGCGCCCTCGAGCGCCACGCACGCGTGCTCGAGAACGTCGACGACGGGGTCTTCCTGGTCGACGACGACGGCGTGATCCAGCACTGGAACCCGGCCGCGCACGCGATCACCGGTCTGCCCGCGGCGGCGGTGCTCGGGCAGCGCGCCGAGGATGCGCTTCCCAGCTGGAGCTCGATCGCGCCGACGGTGCCGGTCGCGGCCGCGCCGGGACCTGGAAGCCTCGATGCGAAGACACTCCCGTTGGAGATCGACGGGAAAGAGATCTGGCTGTCGATCTCGGGAGTGAGGTTCGACGAGGGTGTGGTCTACGCGTTCCGCAACCTGACCGAGGAGCGCGCTCTGGACGAGCTCAAGAGCGAATTCGTCGCCACGGTCTCGCACGAGCTGCGCACACCGCTGGCCGCGATCTACGGCTCGGCCCAGACGCTCCGGCGCCACGACCTCGACCTCGACGACGAGAGCCGCGAGCGCCTGCTCGAGGTGATCGCACAGGAATCCGAGCGGCTCACGCGAATCGCCGGCGACATTCTGCTCGCCAACAACCTCGACACCGGCAACCTGCGGCTCGAACGCCAGCAGGTCGACGTCGCCAAGCTGGCGAGAGAGGTTGGCGAGGAGATGTTTTCCGCGCTCACGGAACGGACCGACATCACCCTCGAGGTCGTGGCACCGGAAACCCTGGCTCCAATCGCCAGCGACGGGGACAAGCTGCGGCAGGTCCTGATCAACCTGGTCGACAACGCGGTCAAGTACTCCCCTGAGGGAGGGCGGATCGAAGTCCGGGTCGAGGTGCAAGAGGGGCGCGTCCGCATCGACGTCAGCGACGAGGGGCTCGGCATCTCGCAGCGCGAACAGCAGAGGATCTTCGGCAAGTTCTACCGGGTCGACCCGGACCAGGCGCTCGGCGTCGGGGGCTCGGGCCTCGGCCTCTACATCTGCCGGGAGCTCGTCCGGCGCATGGAGGGGCGGCTTTCGGTCGTCTCGACGGAGGGCAGCGGGTCGACGTTCTCGGTCGAGCTTCCGCTCGGCGCTGCCGCCGGCGAGCGGGACCCTGCGGTCGCCCAGACCGCCTAGGACAAGCAGACGTGGCCGCTCCGATTCGCGTCGGCGTCTGCTCGTGGGCCGACGAGACACTGACCAAGGTCTGGTACCCGCCCGGCATCAAGTCCGGCGAGGAGCGTCTCCGCTACTACGCCGAGCGGTTCGACACCGTCGAGGCGAACTCGACCTACTACCGGCTCCCCGATCCGCACCTGGTCGGGAACTGGGCCGAGCGGACTCCCGAGAGCTTCACGATGCACGTGAAGGCCTTCGGAGTGATGACGCGCCATCCCGTCAAGCTCGAACAACTGCCGCCTGATCTCCGCGACGTCCCGGCAGATGCGCGTGGGCGCGTCGACCGCCCCCCGCGGGAATATCGGGCCGAGGTCTTCCGCCGCTTCCGCGAAGCGCTCGACCCGCTGCGCAGCACCGGCAAGCTCGGCGGCATCCTGATGCAGTTTCCGCCCTACGTCGTCTACAAGCCGGCTTCGCTCGAGTACATCGAGTGGTCGCAGCAGCAGCTCGGCGAGGACGAGATGATGGTCGAGTTCCGGCACGAGAGCTGGCTCAACGAGGACAACCGCGCCGCGACGCTGGCGTTCCTCGAGGAGCGAGGCATCACCTACGTGATCGTCGACGCACCGAAGACGGGCGGCAAGAACGTCGTGCCCACCGTCGCCGCCGCCACGAGCGACACGGCGTACGTCCGCTTCCACGGTCGCAACGCGGAGACGTGGAACAAGCGCACGGGCAGCGCCGCCGAGCGGTTCGACTACCTCTATTCCGAGGACGAGCTGCAGGAGTGGGTGCCGCAGCTACGCGAGCTGTCCGGCCAGACGAAGGCCGTCTACGCGATGTTCAACAACAACGGCCGGTCAGCGATGCCCTCGATGGCGCCGCTCGAGGTGCAGGAGAACGGCCACGACGGCTTCGTCGCCCAGGCGCCTGCGAACGCGCGGATGTTGAAGCGATTGCTCGCCGCGAGCTAGGAGGATTTAGGACCGCGGGTCCAGCTGTTCCGCGATCTCGGCGGCCCCGCCACGGTACTTCTGGACGATCACGTAGCCGTCATGCCGGCCGATCACACTCTCGACCCCAGCCTCCTCGTGCCCAGGCTCGATGGCGAAGTGCGTCGGCTCCGATCTCAGTTGCTCGTAAGCTGCGGTCGTGATCTCGATGCGCTCGTGGCAGGTCGAGTCACCGCATTCGCAGAGGATTTCCATCGGGACGTCCCTGGCTTGAAACCGTTGCGTCAGCCGCTCGACCCGCTCGTTCACCTCGCGAAACAGTGCCTCGTTGCGTCCAATTCTCCGCTCGCGTTCGTCCATCTGGCAATCCTACGCCTCGATCGCGTTTGAACGAAGACTGAGCGGAGACCCTTCTCTCAATGCCTACCTCGGCAGGTTTGCGGGTCATCTTCGACGCAAAGGGGTTCGTCTCGCGCGGCTGGTGCCAGGGCGTCGACGCCCGCGACGCCCGCGGCGAGGAGGTAGAGCCCTGGGACGAAGCAGCCCGCTCGTGGTCGCTGCTCGGCGCAATCGTCGCCGTCCTCGAAGTCGCTGCTCGCGAGGAAGGAGAGATACCGCTGGAGGAGCTGGCCGCCTGTCTTTACGCCCTCGCCGACGTGATCGAGGTGGACTCGCTGGCCGAGTGGAACGATCACCCAGGCCGGGCGCAAGCAGAGGTGCTCGAGGCGCTCGCCGCCGCCGAGGATAAGTTCGAGCCTCCCTGGCCCGAAGAGGCGCAGTTCCACGCCAACTGACCACTTGAATCCGCGCTACGCTCTGGGCCCTTGCCCGCGAAGGAGACAGCCCAGGACACCGCCGCGAAGCCGGGCTTGGTCTTCGTCCACCGGCGCGCGTCCGGACGCTGCAGGCGCGTCGAGGGCTTCCTCGCCCAGGTGCTCCAGCGCCGTGCGAACCACGACACCTTCCGCATGTACACGATCGAAGCCGACGAGCATCCAGAGCTCGTCGAGCGCTTTCAGATCGACACGGTTCCGACGCTGCTCGTGGTTGAGAACAAGCGTGTCACGGGACGGCTGAGAGAGCCGCACGGCTGCCGCGACATCGAGGGCTTCCTCGCGCCCTGGCTCCACTGAGTCGCGCGCCGGCCTCCGTCATGCAGCCCTGGTCGCACGAGTTCGCCGGCCGCTTCGAGGAGCATGCGTTCGAGAGCAACGCGCTACGCGACAACCCGCTCGGCGATTCACACGTTCGTCCCCTCTGGGTCTACGTGCCGCCCGGCTACGAGGACGATCCCGAGCGCCGCTACCCGAGCGTCTACATGATCCAGGGCCTCACGGGCCAGCTCGACATGTGGCGGAATCGCACTGCCTTTCGGATGAACTTCCCCGAGCTTGCCGACACCGCCATGGCCAACGGCGAGTGCCCGCCGTGTGTCGTCGTCTGGGTCGACGCCTGGACCTCGCTCGGCGGGAGCCAGTTCCTGGATTCGCCCGGAACCGGTCGGTACCACACGTATCTCTGCGACGAGGTGGTCCCGTTCGTGGACAACCGGTACCGGACAATGGCCGCCTCCGAGCACCGGGGCATCGCGGGCAAGTCGAGCGGCGGTTACGGAGCGATGGTCACGCCGATGCTCCGCCCGGATCTGTTCGGCGGCTTCGCGACACATGCCGGCGACGCGCTGTTCGAGGCCTGCTACGAGCCTGAGTTCCGGGTGTCGGTGCGCGCGCTGCGCGACCACTACGGCGGCTCGTTCGAACGCTTCTGGGAGGACTTCCGCATGCGGATCCCGTTCTCGAAGGCGGGTGACCACGTGCTCCTGAACGACTGGTGCATGGCCGCCTGCTACTCGACGGACGAAGACGGCACCGTCCAGCTCCCGTACGACACCGCGACCGGCGAGCTGCGGCCGGACATCTGGGAGCGCTGGCTCGCCTGGGACCCGGTGCGGATGGCACCCCACTACGCCGATGCGCTGCGGTCGATGAAAGCGATCTACATCGACGCCGGCAACCGCGACGACGCCTATCTCGACCTCGGCGCCGAGGCCTTCCGCGGCAAGCTCGAGGAGTTGGGTATCACCGACCTGTACTACGAGCTGTTCGACGGGACGCATATGGGCATCGAGTGGCGTTACCCGGTCGGGCTGAAGTACCTCGCGGAGCGCCTGTCGTGATCGCCGTCCCGGCCGTGGCAACCGCACCCGCGCCGCTTGTGTGCCTCGACCCCGGTCACGGCACGCCGCCTGCGGTCGGGCGCCAGACCGAGCCGATCGGGCCGGGCTCGCGCACGATGAAGATCAAGGACGGCGGCGGCGCTCCGGGCGAAGCGGTGATCGTGCTCGGGATCGCGAGGAAGACGCGCGTGCTCTTGCGGCGCCGCGGCTACCGCGTCGCCATGACTCGCACCGCTTCTGTTTTCCGCTACGGGAACGGCGGCAACATCGCGCGGGCCCAGTTCTGCAACCGGCGCCATGCGGCCCTGATGCTGCGGATCCACGCCGACGGCTCGACGAACACGGCCAGCCACGGCTTCTCGACGCTGTACCCCGCCTACCACCGGGGCTGGACTGACGACATCGCTGTCTCGAGCCTGGTCGCTGCGCGCGCGGTCGAGCGAGCGGCGCTGCGAGCGACCGGGGCTGCCGACCGCGGCCTCGTCCAGCGGGGCGACCTGACCGGATTCAACTGGGCTGACGTGCCAGCGATCCTGGTCGAGACTGGGTTTGTCTCGAACTCCGCCGAGCGGCGCAAGCTGCAGACGGCCTCCTACCAGTGGAAAATCGCGCGCGGGCTGACCGCTGGCACCGCGGCTTTCGCGCCGCGTTAGTCGTGCTTTGAGCTGGAGCGCATGCGCGCAGCGCGGGCCCGGGCGCGCTCGTGCACCTGCCGGCGGCGTTCGTCAAGGTCTCCCGGCAACGCCTCGACCTCGTCGACCGGCGTCTCCGCCTCGTCGAGCTCTTCGGGGTCCGCGACTACTTCACGGGACTCGTCCAGCTTCTGGCGCAGCTCCTCGGCCCGCGGATCCGGCTCGGCGCCCGGGACCGGTTTTGGACGGCGCCGCAGGAGCCGTACAACGGCCAGTCCGCCGATCGCGCCGCTCACCCAGGCCAGACGGTGTCGCATCGAGTCGATGCTACTCTCTCGCGAGCTTCCTGCCCCGTCGTCGTGCCGAGCCTCCCGAAGCGGCGCCCGCAGACGAGGCCGACTCAGACCATGGGAAGGAGTGATTCGGGAACGTGACGGACTACGAGATCTTGCTCATGCTCGATCCAGAGCTCCCGGCCGAGCGCCAGGAGGAGATCATCGGACGCACCCGCGAGTCGATCGAGGGCGCTGGCGGCACCTGGAAGGCCCACGAGCCGTGGGGCCAGCGCAAGCTCGCCTACGAGATCCGCCACAAGACCGACGGGGTCTACCACCTGCTCCGCTTCAAGTCCGAGCCGGCCGCGCTCGAGGAGGTCTCCCGCGTGCTGAAGATCACCGACGGCGTGATGCGGCACCTGGCCACGCGCGAGCCGGTCGGATCGGGGACGCGTCCGGCGCCGTCAGTAGAAACCGAGCCGGAACCTAGGCAGGATTCGGAAGAACAACCAAGCCCCGTCGCCTGAGGAGGAATTTCATGGCCGCCAACATCAACAGAGTCGTTCTAGTCGGCAACCTGACGCGCGATCCCGAGCTCCGGCACACGCCGAGCGGGACGGCCGTCTGCTCCCTTCGCCTCGCGGTGAACACGCGCCGCAAGGACGGCGCCACCGGCGAGTGGACGGAGAAGCCGAACTACTTCGACATCACCGTCTGGGGCAACCAGGGCGAGAACTGCGCCCAGTATCTGTCCAAGGGCCGGCCGGTCGGAGTCGACGGTCGCCTGGAGTGGCGCGAGTGGGAGGCGCAGGACGGCACGAAGCGCCAGGCCGTCGAGGTGATCGCCGACAACGTCCAGTTCCTGGGCGGCCGCGCAGACGGCGAGGGCCAGCCGCAGTTCGTGCCGGCGGGCGCGGCGGCGCAGACCGAGAACGCAGACTTCGGCTCCGCCGGCGCCGACGACGACATCCCGTTCTAGGAGAGGCATGGCACAGCCGAAAGAACAGCAGCGAGGAGGCAAGCGGCGAGGCGGCCCGCCGACCGGTCCGATCCGGAAGCGGAACTGTTACTTCTGCAAGGAGAAGATCGACGAGGTGGACTACAAGAACTACAACCAGCTGCGCCGCTACATCTCGGAGAAGGGCAAGATCCGCTCCCGCCGGATCAGCGGCGCCTGCCGGAGGCACCAGCGGCAGGTCGCGCTGGCGGTCAAGCGGGCACGCGAGATGGCGCTGCTGCCGTACGTGTCGGATTCCCGCTAGGGCGCGATGCAGGTCATCCTCCGTCAGGACGTCGAGAAAGTCGGGCTCCGCGGCGAGGTCGTGGAGGTCGCCCCCGGCTTCGCGCGCAACTACCTGCTGCCGCGCAAGCTGGCCGAGCGCGCGACACCCGGTCGGGTTGCCGAGCTCGAGAAACTCGAGACCTCGCGGGCCCGCCACGAGGCACAGGACTTCGAGCAGGCGCAGGAGCTCGTGCGCACGCTCGAGGCTGACGAGCTGCGCTTCGACGTGCCGGCGGGCGAGACCGGCACGCTGTTTGGCTCGGTGACGGCGACCAACATCGCTGACGAGGTCTGGGCGAAGCGCAAGGTTCGGGTCGACCGGCGCAAGATCGAGCTCCCCGAGTCGATCAAGCGCATCGGCCGCTTCCAGGTGCCCGTCGAGCTTTTCACGGACGTGACGGCGACACTGCGGCTCGCGGTTGTGCCCGAGGGCGGCGAGCTACCTCCAGAGGAGGAGCTACGGGCCGCGGAGGAAGCTGAGGCGGCCGCACTCGCAGAGGCCGAGGCGGAGGCGGCGGCCGAGCACGCAGCCGCCGCGGAGGCGATCGCGGAGCTCGAGGCTCGGGAGCAGGCCGCGGCCGAGGCGCTAGCTGCCGCGGAGGCTGCGGAGCCTGGGTCCGAGCAGGCTTCCGACGACGCCCCGGACGGCGCCGCCGGCGCTGCGGATCCGGAACCAGATCAGCCGCGGTCGCAAGAGCCGCCCGCCTAAACACCGTCCACAGCTCCTCCACAGGCCTGTGGAGGAGGGCGTGAAGTTCCCGCTCCGAGCGGGAACTTCACATTGAACAACTTCGCCACGGTCTGGGGATGACGTCCGCGCCTCTGTGCACAATTGCGGGAACACACGTTCCTTTCCCCTGCACAAGCGAGGTTTTTTTGGACATGTCCACCGGATTTGAAGCACGCAGACAAGCCACCTTGAATGGCGACGTGGCACAAATCGCCCAGGTCGCCCCAGCCTCGCCGGCTGCTCTGGTCCCGCCGCAGAATCTCGAGGCCGAGGAGTCCGTCCTCGGCGCGATGATGCTCTCCCCCGGCGCGATCGGAGCAGTCAGCGAGGTGCTCGACGCGAGCGATTTCTATCGCGAGAGCCATGCGAAGATCTACCGCGCCGCCCTGGCGCTCTACGCCAAGGGCGAGCCCGTCGACGCAATCACGCTCGTCGACGAGCTCGAGGAGAGGAGTGAGCTCGAGGACGTCGGCGGCAAGCCGCGGGTTCACGAGCTGGCGGCCCTCGTGCCGGCGAGTCACAACGCGGGCCATTACGCACGGATCGTCCGCGACATGGCGACGCTCCGCGGGCTGATCCGCGCCGGCTCGCAAGTGGCCCAGCTGGGGTGGGAGCGGCCGGGCGAGAGCGCCGAGCTGGTCGACCGGGCGGAGCAGATCGTGTTCGAGCTCTCGCAAGCGCGGGTCACCAGCGAGTTCAGTCACATCGAGCAGCTGCTCAAGGAGGGCTTCGAGCGCATCACGGCTCTGTACGAGGCCGGCGCGGACGTCACCGGCATTCCGTCCGGGTTCCGCGACCTCGACCGGCTGACCTCCGGCTTCCAACCCGGGAACCTGATCATCGTCGCTGCGCGCCCCTCGATGGGGAAGTCCGCGCTCGGTCTCTGTATGGCGGCAAACCTCGCCGTCCGGCACGAGGTCCCGACGGCTCTCTT
Source organism: Actinomycetota bacterium (assembly GCA_030854475.1). Taxonomy (GTDB): domain Bacteria; phylum Actinomycetota; class Thermoleophilia; order Gaiellales; family Gaiellaceae; genus JALYTD01. Next base: position 2,980 of record JALYTD010000022.1, on the reverse strand, counting down.
CACGCTCGAGATGTCGAAGTCCGAGGTGACGCAGCGCTTCATGTGCAGCGAGGCGAAGGTGGAGTCGAACCGCCTCCGCACCGGCAAGCTCGGCCCCGACGACTGGCCGCGCCTGACCGCCGCGTGCGACAAGCTGGCCAAGGCGCCGATCTACGTGGACGACACGGGCTCGATCACGATGATGGAGATCCGGTCGAAGGCCCGGCGGCTGAAGTCGCAGAAACCGGATCTCGGCCTGATCGTCGTCGACTACCTCCAGCTGATGACCTCGGGTGCGACGGCCGAGAACCGGGTGCAGGAGGTGTCGCAGATCTCGCGCTCGCTGAAGGTGCTGGCGCGTGACCTCGACGTGCCGATCCTTGCCATGTCGCAGCTCTCACGCGCCGTGGAGCAGCGACACGACAAGCGGCCGATCCTGTCCGACCTACGGGAATCGGGGTGCTTAACCGGTGATAGCCGGGTCTACCTCCCCGACGAGGGCGTCTACCGGCCGATCCGCGAACTGGTCGGCCGCACCGGGTTCAACGTGCTCGCGCTCGACACCGACACTTGGCAGCTCGAGCCCCGGCAAGTGACGAACGCGTTCGGGACGGGTCGCAAGCCCGTGTACCGCCTTCGCACTAGGCTCGGCCGGACGATCCGGGCGACCGGCAACCACAAGTTTCTGGCGTTCGACGGGTGGCGCCGCCTCGACGACATGGCGCCCGGGATGCGCATCGCCGTTCCGCGGGAACTGACGGGGCCGCAGGAGCAGACGATGACCGACGAGCAACTCGCGCTGCTCGGCCACCTGATCGGTGACGGCTGCACGCTGCCGCGGCACGCAATTCAGTACACGTCGAAAGACTTGGACCTGGCGAAGCTCGTGGCCGCGCTTGCGACGGACGTCTTCGGTCACGCCGTGCAGCCGCGCATCAAGCAGGAGCGCAGCTGGTACCAGACGTATCTGCCGGCTTCGTACCGGCTGACGCACGGCGTCAGGAACCCGGTCGCCGCATGGCTGGACGAGCTCGGGATCTTTGGGCTGCCCTCTTACGAGAAGCTGGTGCCAGACGCGGTCTTCCAGCAGCCCCCCGAGGCGATTGCGGTCTTCCTTCGGCACCTATGGGCTACTGATGGCTGCATTCGCGCCGCAAAAGGCAAGCAGTACCCGGTCATCCGCTACGACACGAGCAGCCCACAGCTTGGAGCGGACGTGCAGTCACTTCTGCTGCGGCTAGGCCTCAATCCAAGGCGGCGCACCGTTCCGATGCCCGGTAAGGGCCGGCCGCTGGAGAGAATCGATGTCACCGGTCGGCCCGAGATCGAGAGATTCCTCAGCAACGTCGGCGGGCTCGGTTCTGCTCGGAGCGAAGCCCACGACGAGATCCTGGCAGGCTTCGCGTCAGCCGCCGGCCGTCCGAACACGAACCGCGATGTCATCCCTAGCGAAGCCTGGCGTAGCATCATCGAGCCCGCGAGGATGAGCGCCGGCCTAACGGCGAGAGCTCTTCAGGCCTCACTCGAAACCGAGTACTGCGGCTCGACGCTCTACCGGTCGAATCTCGGCCGCGAGCGTGCACGACGGGTGGGCGAGATCCTCGACTCCGAAGAGCTGCAGCGCCTTGCAACGGCCGACGTCTACTGGGACGAGATCGCGGAAATCGTTCCTGGCGATGAGGAAGAGGTCTATGACCTCACGGTCGAGGGACTTTCTAACTTTGTCGCAGGGGACATATGCGTTCACAATAGTATTGAGCAGGACGCGGACCTCGTCATGTTCATCTACCGCGACGAGTACTACAACGAGGAGACCGACCAGCAGGGGCTCGCCGAGGTCGCCCTCGCCAAGCACCGGAACGGGCCGACCGACTCGATCAAGCTCTCGTTCCTGAAGCGGTACGCGAAGTTCTCGGACCTGGCCGCTGCCTGATGTACGCCCAGACGGTCGTGCTGACGGGCAACACCACGGACTTCGGCGTCCTCTGCCAGGAGTGCGCGCGTCGCCAGCCCGACGCTCAGCCGCGCACGTTCTTCGTCGAGGGCACGCTGCGCCGCTACGCCGACCTCGGCTGGACGCACTGCCCGCGCGGCCACCGAATCCGGGCGATCCGTGCCGGCCGCGACGTGCACGCAGAGCTGACGACACCGCTGTGGCACTGAGACTCTTCGACTAGCCGCCGCTTCGGGCAGACTTCATCGACGTGCCGGCGACCGTCATCGTGGGCGCACAGTGGGGGGACGAGGGCAAGGGCAAGATCGTCGACCTGCTGGCGCAACACTCGGACATCGTCTGCCGGTACCAGGGCGGTCCGAACGCGGGGCACACGATCGTCGCGGACGGCGAGACCTACAAGTTCCGCCACATGCCGTCGGGGATTCTCTGGGGCAAGGAGTGCGTCCTCGGCGCCGGCTGCGTGATCGACCCGGCGGTCTTCATCGAGGAGCTCGACGGCCTCGAGGAACGCGGGCTGTTGACGGAGCGCGTCCGGGTCTCGGGCAATGCCCACCTCGTGATGCCGTGGCACGTCGCACTCGACGGAGCAAGCGAGCGACGGCTCGGCAAGCTCCAGATCGGGACCACGCGGCGTGGGATCGGCCCGGCGTACAGTGACAAGGCCGCCCGGCTCGGCATCAGGGTTCAGGACCTCTTCGATCCGAAGATCCTGCGGCAGAAGATCGAGGTCGCGCTGGTCGAGAAGAACCATCTGCTGGAGCGGGTGTACGAGCACGAGCCGTTGGATCTCGAGGACGTCTCGAGCCGCTATGAGAGCTACGCCCAGCGGCTCCGTCCCTACATAACCGACGTCTCGCTGCTCGTCGACCGGGCGCTTCGCGATGGGCAGTTCGTCCTCTTCGAGGGCGCTCAGGGCACCCTGCTGGACCTCGACCACGGCACCTACCCCTTCGTGACCTCGTCGAGCCCGATCGCAGCGGCCGCCGCGGTCGGCGTCGGGATCGGGCCCAGGCGCATCGACGCCGTGCTGGGCGTCGCGAAGGC